>JAOAPF010000245.1 GCA_025462755.1 Edaphobacter sp. | reverse complement strand
CCGGCACATAGATCCAGTACTCGCTGACCATCCCGTCGTAGATCTGGCTCTTCAGCATAAGCCTCTCCGACAGCTTTCCCGCGGGCACACCCGGGCGCTGCAGCGCATCGCCGCTAAGAGGCGGAGGTGCGGGCGCAGGACCCGAGTTCGGTCCGCCCGGCTGCTGTGCCGGTTTGGCAGCAGGTTGTTGCGCGACCAACGGCAACGACATCACAAGCAGTGCTGAAAGCAGAACCCGATTCATCCCCAAGAGTCTTCTCCTTCTTGAACCCAACTATCCTTCAGGCGGTCACACGCGAAGAAAATTGCAAACAACCGCCGCAGTTTTTTGCTCTCCGCATCCCCAACATCCACTTCCGCGACATGATCACTGTAGTCCTCGCAAAAGGCAAAATCACTAATGTCATCAACAACATCGGAGATCCCACTCCACCGCCCCGCGTCAAGCCAAAGATCAACCCCTCTCCATAGCCAATGTCTTCAAACGGCGGTCCCGATTCGGCAAAATATGTTCCCAATTAGCTTCCTTTGCGCATCCAATATGTATTGCGCGAGTTCGGAAGATGCCTCATAATCGTGAAAAGGTAGGATTTGACAATGACTAATGTTTCCAATCGTGGCGCAGGGCACACGAACCGTGGTGGCGGTGGCCATACTATGCGGACCTCCTGACCGAGTTCCAAACGAGATGAACAGCCTCTGTCAAAGCCTCCAGAACTGTTTTGGAGGTGCCAGGGGCTGTTGTCTTTCTCGCCACAGGAGATATCAGTTCCGCTCGTACCTTCTCCAGCTCCGCTTTCAACGTTGAATCGGCATTGGCGTAAAGGGCGCAAAGATCCCCATGCACAGGATCTGTAAAGTCGGTGGTCACAGTCTTCTCCGCGATGGCACCTAACCTCGCTGCCCTCTTCAGAGCTTCAACACACGGACGTCCCTCGGCCATGGAGATGGTAGTCGGACCCTGTCGTCTCTCGCTACAGAGGCGGGCGCGATTGCACCCCATGTTATAGCAAATATAAGCCGTAAGAAAATCCGAGCTCGAGTTCTTTTGCCACGTCTTCTGCTGCAGCGCTCGATCCAGAAGATCGCACGCGGCGGCATAATCCTTATCGTAGTTGTTGGCGATGACCGCGAGATTGTAGCTGGCTCTCTGCTGCTTCTCCTCCAGTTGCACGCTCTCCTTGAAAGCATCGCGCGCCTTAATCAGATAATTGGGGTAGTTCGGCGGCAGCGGCTCCAAATTCTCGAAATTCTCCTTCATCGTCAGGTAAAGGTTTCCCAATTCATTCCAGATTGTAAAGTCGAAGTGCGCTTTCTCGATCGCTAACCGCAGATAGGTCTCCGCTCTTTCAAGATCCTGGAAAGAAGCGACACGCAGAACCTTCTCATACCGGTACTTTGCATGGTAAAAAACCGCAAACCGCTTCAGGTCCTCCGGCACGTCCTTTGATCGGCCTGGGTCGATATCGAACGACACAAAGCTCTCCACCGAAAGTAGCCGCTGTCGTTTGATCAGGTCCCAGTCGCGATAAAAGTTATCCAGCCAGGACAGCGCCTCCGTCGGACCCGCGTTCGGGTCGTCGGCCTTCGATGCCTGCTTCAGAACCGCAATCAAATCGGCATGCGCCCGCTCCCGAGCCCTCTCCACCTCCTCGAATAAGGGGTATCGCGCCCTGACACTCTCCTGCACTTTATCGATCTCCTTCAGCTTCTCGTTGGCCTGCTTATCGTAGGAGGTGGCGCTGAACCAGGCCGCCGCAGCCTGGAGAACCGTGAAAAGTGCCGCAATAGACAAGATCACCGTAAGCAGCCACTTCAGCTCATCGATGTTCGTTTTCACCACATCGGCTGTCAGACGGGTGGGCATCTGTTTTTCTGTACAGTTCACCAAGTCCTCCGTGCTGATAGCCCCGTTTTGCGTCGCCTTCTGCACGCACTGCTGGTATTGATCGGCAGACAATTTAGATGGAGCTTCAACCCGGCCCGTCTTGAAGTAAAAATTGTTGATGTGAATGGCAAAGAAAACCGCAAGGCCGGCGATCGTCACAACGACGACGGGCGGCAACCATTTCCAGATTGTCTGCACCGGCAAAAAGCTTCGTCTTTTCATGTCGCATATAGTAGACCGGGTCCCCGGCGCCATGCGAGTTATCTGTCAAACCACCTAGGCCCCCGACAACTCCAGGACCGCGACAATCACCCTCGCCACCCGCTCCCCATCCTGCCTCCCGGCATGAAACAATACCCCCTGTGCGCCATCCAGGCGTTGTCAGGGGTATCACGGTTTGCTTCGATCCGCCTTTATCGCTCTTTCTCAAAACAAATCCATGCGTTCCTTCTCGGAGCGCTCCTCCATAGGCCGCAAACTTTCCGGCCGCTTCGTCGCCGGCATGTCCGTCGACGATGTCCTCGCCGTTTGCGAACGGGTGAATCGCGAAGGCATCGCAGCCACCCTCGACTCGCTCGGCGAGAGCGTCACCACCGAAGCAGAGGCGCACAAATCCGCCGACATCTACCACCAGCTCCTCGACGCAATCGCAGCGCGCAAACTCAACGCTAATGTCAGCGTCAAGCTCTCGCAGGTCGGCATGGACTTCGACCCGGCCCTCGCCGAGCGCATCATGGGCGAGATGGTCGAACACGCCGCCCAGAAAAAATCCTTCGTGCGAATCGACATGGAAGGCTCGCCCTACACCGAAGCCACCATCGCCATGACCGAGCGCCTCCACGCAAAGTTCCCCGCCAGCGTCGGCACCGTCCTTCAGGCGTATCTGTACCGCGCCGCCACCGACACCGAGCGGCTGTTGGGGCAGGGAATTCGCATTCGCCTCTGCAAGGGAGCCTACAAAGAAGGTTTCGACGTAGCCTTCCCCGCCAAGGCCGACGTCGACGCCAACTACGTCAACCTGATGAAACGCATGGTCACCTACACCAATCCGGCCACAGGCAAAGGCGTCTTCTGCGGCATCGCCACCCACGACGAGGCCATCGTCGAGCAGATGCGCGCCTTCGTCAACGACAACAAAATCGACAAGCACGCCTTCGAATTCCAGATGCTCTACGGCGTACGCCGCGACCTCCAGCGCCGCCTGACCGCCGAGGGCTACGGCGTCCGCGTCTACATCCCCTTCGGCCCCGAGTGGTACCCCTACTTCATGCGCCGCCTCGCCGAACGCCCTGCCAACGTCTTCTTCCTCGCCAAAAACTTCTTCAAGAACTAAAGCCTCGGGTCGCCTTTGGCTTTTTTTGTTGTCCACCTAAGGAATCTGCTGTTGTCTTTCCTTCCATTCCAAGTTCCTGCTGTCATCCTGAGCGCAGCGAAGGATCCCGAAGAACTCAACGAGCCAAAACCATCCGTACCTTTCAACCCATACCCTTCTACGACCTTGCCTTTGCCTGTTCTCTTATCCCCCGTCACAAGACACGTCATTTCGACCGAAGCTGCTCAAACCCCTGTGAGCAGCGCAGCGGAGAAATCTGCTTGGTGCGTCCGCCGCCGTCCCATTTTGGGAATGCCCCAAAAATAAAGTTGAAAAAGGTGGCATGTTTTAGCCCCCGCACAAAGGCAGTTTTCCCACCACGTTTTACCACGCATTCCACCACGTTCTCACCATCAAAAAACCACGTCCAAACACCCACATTTTCCAAAACACCCTTCAAAACACCAGCAAAAACGCAAAAATTCCACGCCGCAGCCCGCGCAGGATTTTTTGATTCTTTAAAAATGAAGCAAAGCATTCTGCGTAGGAACCGGCTCCGCCAGCAACTGCTCAACCAGCGCCGTAACCTCATGCATCAGGGCCTCATGCGCCGGCGGATTGGCCGGCCCGGCAAACCCCGCATGAACCTCCCGCACTCTTCCATCCCGCCCCAGAAAGAATGACGTAGGCCAGCAGTTCAGATTCACCGCCTGCGGAATCTTCTCGTTCAACTGCTCCGTATCTCCCGCCACTAGAACGGTATACGTCAACCCATACCGGGCAATGAAAGCCCGCAATCTGGCCGGGTCTTTCAACTGATCCCCTTCCTCAAACGACAGACTCACAATCTCCAACCCACGGCCATGAAACTGCTTATATAGACTCTCCAGAAACGGCGCCTCATCATGGCAATTCGGGCACCACGACCCGCCAATCGCCACAATCACAACCTTCCCATCGAACTGCGGATCAGTGTTCGAAACCACCTTGCCATTCAAATCCGGAAAGCTGAACTTAAACCGCGCAGAAGGGTCCTTAACTGTAGTCTGCTGAGTAGGATCCGTCGGGCCCACAAGCTTCGCCGCACGCGCCTGCGCCGGCCGCCGCGCAACAAGATTCTGCTGATCATTCACATCCGCGCGCAGCAGATTAGACACCAGCAGCGTTCCATCGGCCTGCGGAGTAAGGCTGTACAACGCCGGTCCAGCTGCGGTGAAATGGCTGATCTGAAAAGCGCTGCCCGTCCATGAACCGTAGAGCGAGCCAGTGTCCCCATCGATGCGCTGAATGACCGCTTTCACCTCTCCAGCCTGATCATGCACAGGCTCCACTCGGAGTTGCCAGGCAGACTCGCCCTTCGCAGATTGGACCGCGATCTCCCAGTCGCCGTTGGTGTCTTGAGCATGCGATCCGCTGTTGTTCGTCCCCATGTCACGCGAATTCAAGCTGACAGGATAGCGTGTAGCGGCGGTGCCAAAACTGCCAGTCAGATGACCGTCGGCGAGCGTCGCGTCCAGTGTCTTTGCGTAGTAGTTGAACGTGACCAGAAGATGATTGCCGGTGAAGACGGCACTGGAGGCCGGGCTACTCTCGGGCCCATTGACTAAGGCAGCGTGAAGGGCGTTGCCGCTGCCGGTAATCTCGAGGCGGACTGGAACCTGTTGGCCATGGACGGTGGCGTTTCCCCACCATGTCCCGGCAATAGGGCCCTGGGCAACAGCGGATGTGGCGAGCAGGAGAAAAGTGGCGAAGAGCTTCATGAAAGATCTCGATTCTTTGTGAATATGTGGGATGAAAATTTTGAGCGAAGGCCGCCGATTAGCGGATGCGACGCGTCTCTGTGTGGGCCAGCGGGGAGCGGCGACAACAACAGAAGATGTGCTGCGTAGGCATAGATTCAGGGTAGGCCGGATAGGAGCGCGCGGTCAAGGATTTCAATTGCTTGACCTAAAGAGCGAGCTTCCCGCGAAACGCTCTACAAAAGTTGTATGGGCAGACGGGCCGCATGCGGGCACACTACAACCACTAAGGAGGAAGAAGACCGTTCAAGAGATTCGCCGGGTTGCTCAATCTTCGCGATCACATCGCCGCACCTCTGATTGGCTTGATCGTATTCGCCCGAAAGACATCTTTTGACGCTGGGCCAAAAAGCAAACGGTGTTCTTCCCCCCTTAGCCCTATCCCCTCCCCGCAACAAAAAATAGCCGCCCTCCTTCGGGCGGCTACCTCTTTTAACGGCAAATCTTATTCCTTTCCGTACGAAGGGCCGTCGTTCGCGCGCCGAACTGGAAGGTAGGGTTCAACCGCGAGCAGATCGGAGATGGTGCTGCGCTCCTGATCCGTGAATTGACCGCGGAAGCGGTCTGAGTTGAGCATCTCCTGACGCTGTGGCTGGGGCATCTCGCGGAGATCGCGAAAGGCACGAGCGACCAGGCGGCGACGATCCTCGGGAAGCCCACG
Organism: Edaphobacter sp.; assembly: GCA_025462755.1. Taxonomy (GTDB): domain Bacteria; phylum Acidobacteriota; class Terriglobia; order Terriglobales; family Acidobacteriaceae; genus Edaphobacter. Next base: position 14,852 of record JAOAPF010000245.1, on the reverse strand, counting down.
GTATTGATCCAGCGCGCCGCGAACCTGCTGCCGTTGCGGCGGACTGAGGTGCTCCATTTGCTCAGTGCGCTCCAGGATCCGCTGGCGCTGATCGGGCGTCATGCTGTTGAGTTGCGTGAGGCGGTCGCGCATGCGCTGCTGTGTCTGTGGCGGCAGATCGCGGAAGCCAGGCTCGCTTTCGAGCGCCCGTTGCTGGGCTGGAAGCGGAAGGGTGCTGTGACGGTCCATCCATTGCGCCAGGTGCTCCTGATTGGACTTCGGACCAATCGGCTTCGACCCCTGAGCCGGATGCTGCGCGTTCGCGGCAGGCTTTGGCGTCTGACCCACTTTATGCATCGACACGGGCTGAGCCGCAACCATCGCAGTGACCGCAAATGGCAACAGAACAGCGAGAGCTGAGTGAAAGATGCGCGGCGAGTAGAGTTGAAATGTCATGGTGTTCAGCCGGGAGAAGCCCGCAGACTATCGTAAAAACCTATTCCGTTACAGCAGCTTACTGCGTTTGATCCCCCTTCAAGATAATATTTTGCCGAAAGATCAGATAGTTCGGCAGAAACCTAGCTGCTGGGAGGTGTGTCATCGGCTGACCCAGCGTCCAGCAAGAGCTGATCCATTGCCTGCAACGCCTGATCGTTCTTATCAAGGAGTTGCAGATCCTGAACCGTGGCCGAGGTCTGCGGTCTGGAGCGGCCAATGCCGGAGAGATTGGCAAAAGTTCCACCACCAACGAGAAGAATCAAGGCCAGGGCGCCAACCAGTGCAGGTCGAAACTGTCGGCCGGTATTAAACAGCAGGCGGCTCTTCAACCGCTCGAACCAGTCCGCCGGCGGCATAGCCTGCTCTTCGCGCAGACGGACGGCCAGCTTCTGATCAAAGTACGGCGACGGCTCCGGTGCCTCCCAGGTGTCGAGCAGCGCAAACGTCGCCTCAAGCGATTTGAACTCCTGGTTGCACTTCGCGCAGGACTCGACATGGCTCCGCCCAGCCGCGTTCGAGGGCGCGCCAGGGTCAAGTAGGAGGTCGAGGAGAACGGATTGGCAGTCTTTGCAGTTCATCGTAAACCTTTCAAGTTCTATACTTCGGGCGCGTCCTCATAAAAAGTTGCGCATTCTAAAGGCCTAAAGAAAGCCCTTTAACTTATCGCGCAGCGTCTGGTAGGCGCGAAAGAGCAGAGATTTTGTGGCCGACTCACTCAGTTTGAGTACGTCACCGATTTGTTTGTAGTCCATGCCGTCATACTTATGCATCAGCACGGCCATGCGTTGCCGTTCCGGCAGCGCCATCACATGTTCGCGAATGGCGTTCAGACGTTCCTGCCGCAGCAGATTCGCTTCGACGTCCGGGGTCGCATCCGCGACATCCGGCGTTGTGCCCGTCTCCGAATCGACTTCATCCAGATAGACGGTCGAGGCGGCGCGTTCGTGACGCGTATCGCGGGCGTAATTGACTCCAAGATTAGTGGCGATCCGGTAGAGCCATGTGCTGAAGCGGGCCTCGGCGCGGTAGGTCTCGCGCGACCGGTACACCCGCAGAAACACCTCCTGCGCGAGCTCCTCCGCAACAGCTTGGTTGCGGACCATCCGGTACATGAAGTGGATAATCGGTTTGCGGTATTTCTGGATCAGATAGTCGAAACCGGCCATATTGCCGGTCCGAAGCTCCAGCATGATAGTAGCGTCATCCATCTCTCCGAAGTCGCTCGCGGCATGATGGGTCTCGGCCGCCTCGAGATTGGCAAGGAGTCTCGGGTTGATCGCCAGAGTAGCCATATCCTCCATAACCCCATCTTCGCTGTCGGGTTGCGCTCTTTCGTCGATTTCACCGGGAATCTCGTCGCCATCGGAGAGATAAGGCTTTTTGGGACCACTTGGGGGGCCATTCTCAGGGCTAGCACGACCGGGATTTGGAGGGGGGGCGGACATCCTGCTGCCCTGATTGTAACGCCAGCGAAATACCGCTACCAAGCTGTCTTCAACCACTTGCGCATGACGTGCGGCTCCCTTCAGTTGCGATTCTGGTTTTTTTCCAGGGAGAATAACTGTCCGAAATGCTCCCAAAGCCAGGTACCAATTTCGCGCAGGACATGTGAGTCGAATGACCGTCGGGAGGAGTACTGTGCGGTTCTCAGAGGCTGTGGCGTACTGGTATTTCAGGCTAAACGGGTGTCTCCAAATAGAAAACTTGTAGTTCATCCCGATCCAGATTGCGACCCCAGTCAAAGCCAGGCTCGCACGGACGCCGACCTGGTCGGAGTCAGAATGCCTGGCGAAGCGAAATGGGGATGCTGGATGACCCCAGCGTCTTCGGCGACCAACACAAGATCCTGATATATTTCGCGGAGGTGAAGGCTGGGCAGCGATGCACGATAAACGGTCCTTGGTCGAAGCGTCCACGTCAGAATATTCCCCGAACATTGCGAGCAGTCGGCTGCATTCCAGACGAGAGAGTCGATGACGCTGCAAACCAGCTTTACCAGTCCTGCTACTACGAAGACGAACGAGTGGTCGTTCGTCTGATGGCAGTCGGTGACCAACTCAACCCCATTTATGAGAACTCAAAGCCGAACGTAGTCCAGATCACCTGGGATGACGCAATTCACTTTATTCATCGACGGTTCAATGAACTTCGTGTGTCCAAGAGTCAACACGACAGTTGGCCAGAGAGCGGCCGCATTCTCTGGGAGATGTCTGAAGCTAAGGTCGACAGGTTTGAAAAAAATGTACTTGCAAGATTTCCATGGGCGGTTTGGCACTGACTGGTGTGATCTCAGTGTTGCCGAATCTGGCTGAAGCACTTCAGCACTTCGCTGCTGGCCGTCTTGTGGAATCTAGAGATTCGCTCTTTTATCCAGCCGAATGGCGAGGCTGTGTTGGGGTTGATTTGTAATCATGGCGGTGCCTGTAATGGTGTTTCGCACTACGTTTCCTGAAAAGCTCATGTCGTAGTCGCCTGGAACTCCTAAGACACTCTTGATTTCCGGGTCGAAGTTGCGGACATGGACACGGCCCTTTATCAGACCGTTGGCGGCGGTGTAAGTTCCCCCGACGTGAACCTGCTATCACCGCCAAATATCTTATCGTTGATAAAGACGACTCCGCCACTAGTGACAGGTGGAGGTTGAATCAGGAGAATCCATAGGCCGTCGAGCATATCCAGCCACACTATAATCTCTCAATCAATGCTTTTCGGAATAATCCTCGAAGGATGGCTAATCATGGCTGCCATCATTCTCGGTCCTGCGCTCGCCTTCGGAATCCAGCACTGGCGGGACCAGCTACGCGAAGATGCACCCGGAACGTAAAGTCTTTCATCAGTTACTGCTTACACTTCCCATGGCACCGGTTCACGTCGACGCAATCAACAACGTCCCACTTGAATTTTACTCGCATCCTGAAACGATGCGGGCTCGGCGTCTGTATGTCTCTCACTTGAATAACAAAACATGATCAATAACAACCCCAAGGGCTGGGGTGATAAGAGGTTCGAGTTGCTTATCGACCTTGTATATGAGATTGGAAAGACACTTGGCTACGACCGAATAGACAAGGCGACACTTCGTGACGACTTGTATGTGCCTAAAGGCTACGAGGATCAAGAAGAGGAGTTTCGGCAAATACGGCAAGCAATGTTGCAGGTGCTCAAAGGGCAGCATCCGGTTCCTGTGACAATGGTTGGGTCAGTAGAAGTTGCAGCACCCATGCAGGCGCTCGAAGAACTTCCCATTCCGCATAAATCTGCGTTACCCTTACCAGATCAAACCTGCAATTCTGACCGTTTCTATTCGTTCTCGCCCAAGTTGGATAGAAATTCAGGTAGCTTCATCTGAAACGTCAGGGCGATGATTTGGAGATTGCGAATGCAGATCTCCTTTTTCCCGCGCTCCAAATCTGAGATATAGATCCGTCCCAATCCGGACTCTTCTGCTAGGTCAATTTGTCGCCAATTCCGGGACTTTCTCAGTTGACGGATTCTAATGCCGAGCAATTTACAAATATCAGTTGCCATCCCTGCATGTTGCGTGTACTACTTAGAATGCATGTCGCCTATCTAGGCGACATTTTCTGTTTTTAGGAGGGTTTTATAACTGTCGAGTACGATTCCTGCTTGAGTTGGTTGTATCAACTGGGTTGCCGGAAACACCCCGAGTGGGATAAACTTAGAGGAGTCTTTCGCTGTCAGCCGGATTCAAAAAATGTGCTAAAGCTATTATACCAACGAGTCCAACTTAGGCTAAGTTCTTTATTGATAATAAAGAACTTATTGGGCGCATAACTCAGCGGTAGAGTGCCACCTTCACACGGTGGAAGTCGTAGGTTCGAATCCTGCTGTGCCCACCATGTTTTCAATCAGTTACCAACATTTCTTCGGAAGCGTTGGTAGCGTTTGATAGCAAATCTTCAGAAGACGTTTTTTCTTCCCCTCCTTTCGTCAACATTTGATAGACCGATCCGACCATCGCCTGGACGCTCTCTGGCAGTGCCTGCATGTACTCGTGAGCCGTGGTGTCCGGTCTAGAATGCCGCAGGTGCGCCTGGATGTCCTTCACCGACCCCATGCTCTGCGCCTGGGTGGCCATCGTCCGGCGCAGGATCTGGAAGTTCAGTTTGGGGATACCAAGCTCTTCCGCCAGAGGTTTCAGAACCCGGAACCGATAATTGTCGGTATCCATAAAGCCGCCATCCGCGTTCGGGAAGATGAAGGCATCCGATGAGGCCTTTTTGGATGAGGCTCCTTTGCACTCCAGCTTCCATAGCTGCAGTTCGTTCGCCAAGCCATCGGGAAGATGGACTTTAGTGAGGCTCCCCGGAGTCTTGCCGAACGGCCGGAGCTCCCTTCGGTAGACGGTCTCCGTCAACTCCAGGGTGTTGCAGTCGTCGAAGGAGCGCCAGCGAAGAGCGAACAACTCGCTCGGACGGAGTGCTTCGGTCATGTCCAATATGAGGAGAAGACGGTCTCTTCTCTCTGTATTGGCCAGGACAAGCCACAGTTGTTCCCAGCTCAGAACCTGCTTGTCCTTCGGTCGAAGATTTTTAGGGATCTTCAACTTGCGGGTCGGGTCTTTGACCAGGAACTCCTGCTCGATGGCTTCGTCGAAGATGGATTTCAGATATGATCTTGCCTGCTTGACGCGGTCCTGCGAGTACCGCTCCGCCAGATCGTTCAGATGCGTCTGCAGCATGAACTTGTCGAACGAATCCAGCGGTTGGTCTCCGAACTTGTCAATTAGGTCGAACTCGATCTGGGCCATCTTCTCCTTTGCCGTTTGCGGACGCCAATCTCCCTTGCGAAGCGGGAAGTAGCGGTTGCGAACAAACCATTCGAAGGTCGTGGAACCGTCCTTTAGAACCCTACCTCCGAGGTTCTGACCATTCTGCTTGGTGACTTCCATCCGCAGCGCTTCGCGCGCCTCGGACTTGGTCATCTCTGACTTGAGTTTCAGGAGGACGCAAACGGGTTTCGCTTGTTCCTCCTCGGTTGTAGGATCAAGGACGCGTTTGCGAAAATACCCATACCAGCGTTTTCCACGCAAAACGACCCATCCTGCCTGATGAGACTTACCCATTGATTTCTCAGTTTCTGTGCGGGAAACAGTGGGCCGCTCTTATTCTACCGGCGTCCGCGCCGCAGAGCAGAGAGGCGTTCCCATTCACTGATGAACTCTTCGATTCCGCTAGCCCGGTATCGAAGTGTGCCATCCCCCATTCGTATGACCGGGAGGTGTGGCAACCTTCGGGAGGAATGATCCCAGACCCAGTCCTTGCTGACATTTAGCCGCTCTGCAACCTCTTCGGCAGTGAGAAGCCGGTCCAGATGCGCTTCCCGTACCTTTGAATCAATTTGCACTCGGACTCCCGCGCTTGGCTGGGTGTAGCCCTGTGAGGGATGAGTTGGAGCGTCCATCTCGTGAACGTTCGATGTGCGTAGTGACTGTGGCATGTGTCCTCCATGAGCCGTGCTTCCCGAAAAAGGAATCGAGCAAGAGCTCTATCTTTTCTCCGCTGGTTCGATCAAACCTGCACTTGTAGTCCAGCAATTGCGTTTAGCAAATTCGCCCGAAGCCATCGTGGCGGCCGAACCTGCGGGTTGTGCCAGGGTCCAGATAGCCTGCCCGTGCAAATCGCGAGAGCTATGTGTAAAACAGGTTTGAAACTCGGTCAAATGGCACAGGTTTTCGGGCGGGAGCTACGCTCAGCGCTGATGCGAAGCTGGTGCTATCGGCGGGTAAGGGTGAAAATGATGCTATTGATGCACCCCAACTTTTCGGAAGAGGAAAGCTTGGTGGTACAACAATCTCGACACATCTCCCTTAACAGGTCGGCAAAGCGTGAACGACAACCTAAGCAAAGAATTTGATCGGATCACTGATCTAGGCAAAGCGCGCAGTGACGAGTACACAGAGAGACTGTTGGCGTTCGTCCAGGACATGGAGGCTTCAGGGCCGGAGCCGTTCATACCTTTGCTGTCCGACATCGCTTTAGCGCGTGCGCTCATCGTACATCTCGTTATTCGATACGGCCCGGAAAGAGGTCTTCTCGAAGCTCGGGACGCGTTCAATACAACGTTTGACCAAATGAAGCCAATTCTCCAGAATATGCAAGAAGAGAAAGGACACCCTCCCCAATGAAATGGCTCTGGCGTTCACTTCTTCCGTTTTTATTGGTTGCATGTTTTGCGTCGCTTGTGACCGCATGTAAGAGCAGAATGCCCGAACTAACGGGAAGATGGAGCGGCAACAGCGACCTATCGACGCAGATAGCTCGCGCGCCAGGTAGCCTCCAGATGCAAAATGCAAAGGCAGTGCCAGTTCGGGTCACTATGACTCTGAATCAAAATGGTGGCGGAGTCACGGGAGACGCGGCCGTAGTGATCAGCGGAAAGCCGGAGATTCATCTACCGATTACGGCGGGCGTCGTCGGCCAGGACGGCAAAGTTTCCATAGAGGCCGATCGCTCGGGTTTCAGTAATGTTCACCTTACCTTCAGTGGTAACGTCGCAGCCGGTCAACTCTCCGGTGATATTGCAGTTAAGATGGATACCCTATTGGGAGTAGCGGTCAACAAAGGGGCCATCACGCTCAAGCAAAATAGCTAACAATCTCGTAGAACCCGCCCGTTTGACCGAAAACCGTGTCCGTCCTACGCTCTCACCACCTGAGAGCGAGCCAGGAGGGCGGACCTAATGTATGCATCCCCAGACGAGACCCTCGCCGCGCTAGAGAGCGTTGGCTATTTCACCGATCAGAAAACTACCACCACCGTCTACCTTGCTGGACGGCTCCATCGCCCCATCATGCTCGAAGGGCCCGCCGGCGCCGGCAAAACGGAACTGGCCACATCGGTCTCGCGCGCTTATAAGGTCCCTATACTGCGATTGCAGTGCTACCAGGGTATCAACGAAGAAAAAGCAATCGGGCAATACGACAAGAGCCTTCAAGAACTCTATGTGCTCTTGATGAGCAAGAGCGACCACACGCCCGATTGGACCGAAATCAAGCGCGAGCTGACGAGCCGGGCGTACTTCATGGCAGGCCCATTGCTCGAAGCGATCGAACAGCACCAACGCTGTGTCCTGCTCATCGATGAAATAGATAAGGTGGACTACGCCTTCGAGGCGATGCTCCTGGAACTGCTTTCGGCGTGGACCCTTTCCATCCCCAAGATGGGCACTGTTCAGGCAACGTCGATACCATATGTCTTTCTGACGTCGAACCAAGAGCGACGTTTAGGCGACCCCCTTCGCCGCCGCAGCTTCTACCTCGTGGTTGAGCACCCAACTGCGGAGCGGGAAGCCGCGATCGTGGCAAAGCGAACTCCCGACGCCAGCGAAAAGACACACCGCTTCATTGCAGGGCTTGCGAAAAGCCTGCGTGCCTACACGATGGAAAAGCCGCCGTCCATTTCCGAGATGAACGACGTGGCCTTGGCTATGCAGCTACTTGGAATCGAGCAGATAAGGCCTGAGCACAAGGACATCATGCTCCCCCTGATCGCGAAGACAGAAGGAGATCGAAAGCGCCTTCTGATGAAACAGGCTTTCGAATCGATCGTGCGTATCGCCGGACGGTATGCGTCAGAGATGTCCCCAGAGGAAGCGACCGACATAGAGGCAATCTTCGCGGAGAAGACGGAAGCATGAGAAAACCTTTCGTACTGCCTCTTTTTGTGCTGGCGCTGGCGATTCGGTCTACGGCTGAGACGAGGCAGGCAGGAAATCCTGAATTGAAGTACTACGCGGATGCATACGCCGACCATTATGGCGTCCCGCGCGCCCTTGTACATGCCATCATCGCCCAGGAATCGAACTGGAATCCTCATGCACTGTCGAACAAAGGCGCGGCTGGCCTGATGCAGCTGATGCCGGCGACAGCGGAAACGTACCGCGTGAGGGACCGCTTCTCCGTAACCGAAAATCTCAGCGGGGGAATTCAATACCTTGCGGATCTCATGACAGAGTTTCGCGGCGAACTGCGTCTGACCGTCGCCGCATACTACTGCGGTTCACGGCATATCGCTCGACAAGGACTGAACTACCGAAACCCCGAGGTAGTGTCCTACGTCGAAGCGGTCCGCCACCGATATCAGCTCGAGTTGCACGAGCAAGCAGACCGGGATATTCCAATGCCCGGGAAAGGACAGTGACATGTATTCAATCCGGATAATTGGTCTAATCAGCGTTCTTGCGGGTGGAGTTCTGAATCAAGCCCAGCAACTTAAAACCGTCACGGCAACTCCAGCCGATGTGAAACCGACAGTGAGCGATCTATCGATCTCGAGCCACAGCGTCACTGACCTTCACTTGCGGCCGCTGTTCACAACCACCATTCGCCTACCAGAACCAGTGACATCGGTCGCCGTTGGAGCTCCCACCTTATTCGAGGTGGAGCATTCCGATCAGGAGCCACGCCTTGTATTCGTTAAACCAAGTACCAAAGAATCCGCGACGAGCAACCTGGTGATCGCGCTCCAATCAGGCCAAGAAATCAGTATGCGCTTGCTCTCCGATGGCGATGGGGGAAATACGCCGATCGATTTTGTAGTCAATTACCGGCCAACGCAAAGCTTTCTCATCGGCTCATCGGATGCGGTTGCGCACAGCGTGGAGACCGCGAGGGATGAGAAGCCAACGACAGTTCGTCGAACATACGAAGTGGGTTCAAGCGAACTTCCGCGAGACGCAGCTGACGAATATCAAAGTTGGCGACCCGGTGGAGATCAGGATTGACGTCTATCCCGGTCAAATAGTTCACGGGCAGGTCCTCCAGATCGCTCCCGCGAGTGGATCGCAGTTCGCCTTACTGCCACCAGACAATGCAACCGGCAACTTCACGAAGGTAGTTCAGAGAGTGCCGGTAAAGATCTCACTTGAGGATTCCACCCTCACCGACCAGTTACGTCCCGGCCTTTCCGCGGATGTAGCGGTACATACAAAGCGACAGGGGAATCTACGATGAATCCTTCACGGTGCGGGCGCGATATTCTGCGACCACAACGATAGTCTGTGGCTTCTCGACTATTGGGCGCGTTCTCTCTTTCGATATGGTCACGGAAGGCCCCAAAAGATCAGTTTTCCTCAGAGCGCGCCAGACGCGCAGCCACAGAGTGTCGGAGAAGATCCGCATGGATTTCCACTAGTTTCGTTCGAAGGGGACGGGCTATGGCGATATGCCAACGGCTGGGAGCGCGTTACTGTGCCTGGATTCTCCGCAGAGGCACCGTTGTCCATCATGACGGAATCACCTGGCCGCGTATGGCTGGGCTACTCTCGAAGCCGCATCGTGCTCCTCGAAGCCGATGGAGTTCATCCTTACAACTTGAAGGATGGAGCGGACATCGGGAGCATCCTCACCCTGCACGCCCATGAGGGCCATATCTTTGCCGGCGGATCCAATGGAGTAGCTTCTTTTGACGGAAGCCAATTCCGAAGGATATCTCTCGCCAGAAAAGAGGCGCTCCGTGGAGTCTCTGGCATTGTCTTCGACAAGCTGGGGGGACTTTGGATGAATGGAGGCACGGGGGTCGTTCATGTTACGGCAAGGGTCACATGAAAAATATCCTTGCAAAGCTGCAAGCGAACGATCGGACGCATGCCGTTCTAATCGCGATGAAACGTGGATTCCTGGATGCCTAATTCAGGTTTCCGCAGTAAGTTCAGTACCATTCTTCCCTCTCGGGTCGCGATGCCGCACCCTATTTACCTCACGCCCAAACGCGTACCGCTATTGGAGCAGGTTCTGCGCAGGGTGCTGATTTGTGCGATGTTTGTCGTGGGAATACCCCCGCTGGCAGCATCTGAAGCTCACTCCTTCTCCGAGTTCAACCACATGAGTTGGACAGGAAGGGAAGGCGCACCAAGTGGAATTTCGTACCTCATCCAAACCAAGGATCGCTACCTGTGGATGGGGACGCCCTTAGGTTTGTATCGATATGACGGTTTGCGATTTGCTTCCTATCCGTTTACTCCCCTCGATCCCCCGCTCCCGTCCTCTGACATAAGTGCCCTCGCCGCTGATCCCAGCGGAGGATTGTGGGTCGGATATCGACTCGGCGGGATCACCCGATTGAAAGATGGTAGAGCGATCCACTACGGCCAAAAGAATGGCCTCTTAGGCAATTCGACATCACAATTGTTATGTCAGCAAGATGGCTCCGTGTGGGCGATAGCAGATGGGCATCTGATGCATCTGAACGGAGAGCGCTGGGAAAATTTCGGCGCACAGCACGGACTCTCCTCCAATGGACTCTTCACAATCTTTTTTGATAAATCCGGGAACATCTGGAGTGCCGCTAAATTCAACGTGTTTCTGTTGCGAAAGGGCGCTGAGCATTTCGAGACTTTCGCAGCGACAACCTTCGCCGTAACCCAGTTCGCCCAAGCTCCTGATGGCGCTATATGGGTGTCGGATGGTTGGAAGAGCGTCCGCCCACTCCTGCCTTCAGCGAAGGCACAGCCGATCCAACTTCCAGGCACGGCGATAATCCTCCTCGATTCCGACGGCATGTTTTGGATCGCTGAAGACTATCGGGGAGTGGCTCGAGTACGAGCGAATATCTCGACGAGGAGAGATCCCGCATCGATTGAGAGCTTCACTGCCAGCGACGGCCTTACCTCTCAAGAAACGAGGGCAATCTTAAAGGATGATGAAGGGAACATATGGGTAGGCACGGCCCGCGGACTTGATCGCTTCCAGCGTTCGAGTTTTACACGCTTCCATTACAGAACAGTTGAATCATTTCCCTCCCTGGCAGCCGCTACGGACGGTACGGTGTGGCTTGGCCTCTGGGGCTCGCCGCTCCTGGCATTAAGGAACGGTCAGGTTACGCCGGGTGTTACGGTTCCCTGCTCGCGGCAACACCTGCTCCTTCTGCGTTCGCTCGATCGCTCCCTGCGGACCTATCTCATGCACCAAAGCTCGGGATCATAGGTGTGTTCTTAGGAGCAGGAGTCGTAACGTTGGCTGGTCGGCTGCTCTCGCTCGGCTTGGCCGACCTCAAAGGTAGCGTTGGGATCGGCTTTGATGATGGGGCGTGGATAGGAAGCGCCTTCAATGCCGCGCTTGTCTTCATCGGTCCCCTCACCGTATATCTCGGAGGGTTGCTGGGCGCTCGTCGGGTCCTGCTTATATGTGCCGGGATCTTTACTCTGGTGTCTGCAGTCCTCCCGTTGGCGCACTCCTATAGTCTTCTCCTTGCGCTCCTCGCCATCGCCGGGTTGAGTGCGGGCACGTTCTATCCTCTGACTCTCACCTTCGCCCTGCGCAGTCTTCCTCTTCGGTATCTCCCACTTACTCTCGCCGTCTACGCGAGTTGTATTGAAGGCGCGGTCAACTTTGCGCCTTCACTGTATGGGTACTTTCACGATCACCTATCGTGGCGTTGGATGTTCTGGGCTCCCGCCATCATTACTCCTGTGATGATGGCTTGTATCCGTTTCGGAGTGCCTTCTACCAAACCGCCGCAAAGAATGGGCCCGGCCCCTAGCTTCGCGGGCTTCCTATATGCCAGTGCGGGCTTCGGATTGGTGTATGTCGCCTTAGACCAAGGGCAGCGCCTCGACTGGTGGCGCTCCGGTATCTTCACAGCACTCTTCGTGGGTGGCGCATTCTTTCTGTTGTGCGCGTTGCTCCGGCGTATACAGAGACCAAATCCGCTTGTCGACCTACCGTACCCCATGAGGTCGCCTCTGGGATAGCTGAACATGTGAGCGCGGATGCTCTCTCTGCGCGTGAAATCGAGGTCCTCCGCGCTGTAGCTTCCGGTTGCTCGAACAAGATCGTAGCCGACCGTCTGCATATCTCCGAAGACACGGTCAACCGTACGAGCTACGCCAGTAATGCCCGCTGTCGCCGATCGTTCTTCTGGACGAACAACAGCCATCAGGTACGACTGCCGCGTTGGTACATCCATCTGGCTAATGCTGAAGCGTAGCAGGAGAATGAAAGTAGCCCAACTCAACGTCGGCATTAGCGGCACCAAAATCAATAGAACGTTCGAGGGCAGATGGGTAAAAACCATTGTTCGTACGAGGCCGAAGCGCGAAGCCAGGCGAGAGGCCAGTAGCGCCGAGACCCCCGCCATAACATTTGCCCCAAAGAATATGGCGCCCAAACTGGCCGGGCTTACGCCGAAACGAAGATAGAACCAATAGGCGGCAAAGCTCTGCATGACGAATCCACCAGCAAAGGCATCGAGTGCAAAGAGGCCAGAGAGCTTGAACACAACGCCATGTGAATGATGAAGTCCCCATGAAGCGGCGACCCTTGTTGGACTCGTAGAGCTCGCCTTGTGCCGACGTACCTCGCAAGCTTCCGATAGCCGGCTGAAGAAGAACGCTAACAGCCCGCCTATCCCTGCAAAAGAAACACGACAGCGCGCTCGCTGCCGAGCGGGCTGACCGAGACTCGGGGCAGCACGGACGTAAGGATGCCGGCAAAGAGTGCCCCGAGCGCGATTGCAAAGGAGCCCGCCAGCGTGTACCAAGCGAATGTCATGGTTCTCGCCCGGTCCGGAACCACCTGGGATAGCGCGGCCTGCTCGATGGAGAGAAAGGGGCCGACTTCGTTGCCGCTCGGGCTGATCACGCCTATCGTTCCGGCCAGGAACAACAAAAACAGGTTGTGTGTGAATGCGAAGGTCAGACCGGCCGCCATCATGAGAACGGAGCCGACGATCAGCATGCGTCGTCGTCCCAGGCGATCGGCCTGTGTCGTCAGATAAAGTGAGACTCCAACATCGCCTGCCAGAATGAGTGTAAGTAGCAGGCCAGTTTGTGCTTCGGTCAGACCGAGGCCAGTGAGATAAAACACCAGCACCACGGACAATGATCCGTAAGCGAACAGGCGAAAGAATCGGGTAAGGAGAAGCCACGTCTTATCACGTGTCAGGACTTGCAAGGAACTGATGGAAGAGCTCATGCGGCCTTAGTCTCCTCCCGACAACGCCGGAGCAACTACTGGGTCGATAGTACAATTCCGGATGAGCCCTACGTTCCCAAGCTGATAAACACACCCGGAATCGGGGAGCAGGAGCATCGGAGGCCGGGACGTGCGTCTTTCTCCGATCAGAATTGTCGCGATTTCCGCTTTCGTGCTGACACTCGGTTGCTCTGTATCGAAAGGTCCCGTCCAAACGCATGATTCTCAGGTGCTCTTCGTGTGCGAACATGGCAACGTTAAGAGCCTCATGGCGGCATCTTACTTCAACCAACTGGCTCGGGAGCGGCGGTTGCCTTTTCAGGCGGTGTCACGCGGCTCCGCCCCCGATTCGACGACGGTGCCGCCGGCAATTATTCAACGCCTGCGCGTCGACGGCTTCGACGTGAGTTCGTTTCATCCGTCAGCGGTAAGGGCTACCGACGTATCCGCATCTCAGCTTGTGATCACGATCGGAACTACGCTGCCCACAGATGCACAGACCGTTGCCCAGCCCAAGATCGATCAATGGAACGATGTACCACCTGCCGGCGTTGACTATGGCGCGGCGCGGGATTCACTCCAGGGCCATATCAAGAAACTCGTCGCGCAACTGTCGAACCGCTAGTCTGGCCAGGGTCGCGCGGATCTTTGTGTGATTCGTTTACTTTCAGCTGACCATAGATCATCATCCAACAATCTTCTACGGCACGGGCTCAAATACCAGTATTGCGGCTTCTTGATCGCAGAGCGCCTGAGAGGCGACATAAAAACGATTGAGTTGGGGTACGAAGAGCGAAGTGCCTGAACCGGGTCTGGTCTTGATTCTGGAGATCAGGTCATAGTGGTCGAGATCCTTCTGCTGGTAGACGTAGACCCAGCCTGGCGATGCGTCCGGTGTCCCGTACCAACGTCCACCCGTCATGTAGACGCGCTTAAGGTTGGCGTCGAAGTGCACCCCGTCCATCGTTTCCGGCCCCGGCAGACTTTGAATTTCCTTGCCGGACTGGCTGTCGTAGACGGTCATCTCGGGTGGAGTTCTCGTGCCGACGAATAAGCGGTGGTGGCTCCGGTCGAGCGCCATGTCTCCGGCACCGTCGCCTCTTGCGGGCCAACTCTTGATGAGTTCGCGCTTCCGGGTGTCGAACTGATAGATTCGGTCCGCGCGCGAGTCACAAGCAAGAAGAATGCCGTTATCGTCCATCGCCATTTCGGCGAGATGACCGGGACGGGGCGTTGGGGCAATCATGTCAGCGACAAGCTGGTCGTATCCCGCGGCCGGCTTCGGCTGCAGGATACCCACGCGTTCATACGCATCGAATCCTGCATTCTGGCCGCCGTAGCCGAAGTAGATGAGTTTGGTAGCGGGGTCAAAGAAGAGGCGGTTCGGATCCGGCTCGATTTTGAAGTCTCCAACCGGCCAGAAGCTCTCACCCTGGAAAAC
>JAOAPF010000243.1 GCA_025462755.1 Edaphobacter sp. | reverse complement strand
AATCATTCATTGAAACTGTGCCGCGTGTGGGATATCGCTTTGTCGCGCCGGTGACGGAGATCCCGCTGAAGAAGATGGCTCGACGTGCCGGAGACCGTGAGCCGGAGGTTCCATCGCGCCAGGAGATTCGATTCTGCGTTTCGACGGATAACGTGCGCCTCGCGTACGCAACGGTTGGCTCGGGTTATCCGCTGGTGAAGGTGGTCAATTGCTTCAACCATCTCGACTTCGAATGGGAGAGCCCGATCTGGCGACATTGGGTGAGGGATCTGGCGCCGGGGTACAGCATTTTGCGCTACGACGGGCGCGGCAATGGGCTGTCGCAATGGGACGTCGAGGATGTCTCGTTTGAGTCGTGGGTGCATGATCTCGAGACGGTTGTGGATGCGGCGGGCCTGGAGAGGTTTGCGCTGATGGGCCATTCGCAGGGTGGCGCCGTGGCAATTGCGTATGCGGTGCGGCATCCGGAGCGCGTGAGTCATTTGATTTTGTGTGGGTCGTATGCGCGCGGCGCGAACTACCGTGAGCGCCCGGATGCGAAGGCGGTACGATGCGCGCTGGAGACGCTGGTGCAATTGAACTGGGGGAAGAGCAATCCTTCTTTCTTTCAGCTGGTCACGAATCTGTACATTCCGGAGAAGGCGACTCCGGAGGATCAGTGCTGGTTCAAGGATCTGCAGCTGATCTCTGTCTCGACAGATAACCTGGTGAAGATTATGCGGGCGTGTGACGAGATCAATGTTCGTTCGCTGCTGCCGTTAGTGTCGGTGCCGACGATTGTGTTTCATAGCGATGGAGATCATGTGGCGCCGTCGGAGGAGGGTCGGATTGTTGCGACGGAGATTCCGGGGGCGAGATTTGTTCCTTTGTCGAGGGCCAACCACATTCTGCTGGCGGGAGAGCCTGCGTGGAAGACGTTCCGGGAGGAACTTGCGGCGTTTTTGCGATGAGCTGCAATGGGGATGCGGGGAATGCGTTGCTCTGGTTATTTTGGAATAGAGATAAGCTTTTGACGATGGTCCGTTTGGGAGAAAGAAGAGATCGGGCCTTTGGCCCTTGGTATCCTCGCGTGACTGGTTTCCCGGGGTGCCCTGGGGCTGGTATGGGTTGCGCCTTTGGCGCGCATGACGAACGTCTACCAGATGATCTGGGTGTGCCTATGATCTGGATTGGGCGGTGACTCGGGGCTAGTGGGTGGCGGCGGAGGGGTCTTTGAGGTAGTCGCGGATCAGGGCTACGGTGTAGGTGGGGCTCTCTTCCATAAGCCAGTGGCCGGAGTTGGGGACTACGGCTTCGCGCACGTTGACGGCGACTGCGCGGAAGACGACGGCCTCGGTTGCGCCGAAGGATTTTTCTCCGCCGACCGCGAGCACGGGCATGGTTAGTTTGGTGCGGGCAAAGGTTTGGTTGTCCTGTACGTCCTGGGAGAAGGCTTTGAAGTGGGCGAAGCCGGCGCGCATGGCTCCGGGCTTGGCGTACTGGGCGGTGAAGAACTTTCGTGTGGCTTCGTCGGGTTGGGTTGGCGTGGCGCTGAAGTTGTTCCAGATGCGGTCGAGGTAGATGCGCTCGCGGCCCTGGACGAGGCGCTCCTCGTCGGGACCCCAGAAGGAGAAGTGCCAGAGGCGGTGGTCTTTGATGATGTCGTCCCAAGGGGCGATGCCGGGGAGGGGGGCGTCCATGACGACGAGGCGTTCGACTTTGTCGGGGAAGAGCGCGGCGTAGGCGTAGGCGACCATGATGCCGATATCGTGCGAGACGACGAAGGTGCGGTCGAAGCCGAGGGTGGTGACGACGGCGCGGATGTCGGCTGCCTGGGTTTTTTTGTCGTAGCCGCTAGCGGGGCGGGAGGAGCTGCCGATGCCGCGGAGGTCGGGGACGATGACGGTGTAGGTTTTTTCGAGTTCGGCGGCAAGAGGGGCCCAAGAGTCGCTGGTTTCGGCGTAGCCGTGGATGAGGACGACGGCGGGACCGGTTCCGGCAGAGCGGACGAAGATGTCGGCGCCTGCGGGGCTGTGGACGATCTGGGATTTGAAGGTGGGGGGGAGTGCGGGTTGGGCTCGGGCGATTTGGGCGGAGACGATGGTAAGCGCAATTTTGAGCAAAATGCTGCCTGTGATTTTGGAACAATGCCGCATGCGTGCTCCCCTGTTGTTCGTAAACTCTTTCTCACTATACCTATACGTCTGTCCTGACGCGGGAGATTTGAGGCGCGGCCTAGGAGTTGTTGTCTGTGCGGGAGAGATTTTTTGGGCGGGAGACTACTTTCTGGTTGACATTTGAATATAGGTAAGTGATAACTTACCGTTAGTGGACGCTTACCTACAGGCCGGACTGGATGCGCTCGGAGATGGGACCCGGATGGCCATCTTTCAGCTGTTGGCGAATGGGCCGATGGCGGTCAACGAGCTTGCCGGAACGCTGCCGGTCAGCCGTCCGGCGGTGTCGCAGCATCTGCGGGTGCTGAAGGATGCGGGTCTGGTGACGGACAGCAAGGCTGGGACGCGCCGGATGTACCAGTTGGATCCTGAGGGCGTTGCTCGATTGCGGGCGCACTTTGATCTGGTTTGGGAGAAGGCGCTGGGTGCGTTTCAACAGGCTGCGATGGCCGAGGCGGAGCCTGTAGTAGCGAAAAAGCAATCTGCGAAAAGAGAGTCCACAAAAAAAGAATCTGCGAAAAAAGAAATTTCGAAAAGAGGAGAGAAGCATGGCAAAGACAGTGGAAGAGGCGGTCGTCCGAAAAAGCATTCGGGTTCACGTGCCCATTGAGCGGGCCTTCTCGGTGTTTGTGGAGCAGATGGAGGTGTGGTGGCCGCCGGCGCATCACATCGGGGACAAGCCGTTTCAGTCGATCTTTGTGGAGCCGCGGATTGGCGGGCGATGGTATGAGCGGGATGCGGAAGGGAAAGAGTGCGACTGGGGCACGGTGCGGGCGTGGGAGCCGCCGCGCCTGGTGACGTTCTCGTGGCACCTGGGGCCGGACTGGAAGTTCAACCCAGACCTGGCGAAGGCGAGCGATGTGGCGATCCGGTTTACGACCGAGGGAGCTTCGGCGACTCTGGTTGAGCTGGAGCATAGCGGGATTGAGCGGCATGGCGAGGGCTATGAGCAGCTTCGCGTGATGCTGGACAGCCCGAATGCGTGGACGACTACGCTGGCTGAGTTTGCCAAGGCGGCGGATCGTGAGGTGCGGGGATGAGGACTGTGCTCTTTTTGCGGATTGCTTCGGTGCTGACGTTGATTCATGGGGCGCTGCATACGATCGGAGGGGTCTTTGGCGGGGCGGCTCCGGGGGTGCAGCAGGCCACGGTGGCGGTGATGAAGGCGAACGAATTCGCGGTGATGGGAGCGACGCGGAGCTACTGGGATTTCTATATGGGGTTTGGTCTGGTGGTGA
>JAOAPF010000207.1 GCA_025462755.1 Edaphobacter sp. | reverse complement strand
TTGAAGCGGCCGTCCCGGACGTTATCCGGCACACTGCCCTGCGGAGTTCGGACTTTCCTCCCCCGCCTAACACCTCACGGTGAAGACGGCAGCGATCATCCAGCCGCCTGCAAGTACAAGTGTATCCCACGAAGCGAACAAAACCGCGTCTAATTGCGTAGAAGACAGCAGGTTAGGTCTCGCTTTCGAGAGGTCTGGCTGGTAGTCTCAAGGAACCCCCAAGGAAGACTAAGCAATGGAATTCAAAGAGGCAGTGAAGATCGCGCTGCAGTCGCTGTGGGCGAATAAGCTGCGTTCGGTGCTGACGCTGCTGGGCGTTGTTATCGGCGTGGCCAGCGTGATCGCGGTAGTGACGCTGGTGAACGGCGCGAATACTTACGTGACGACCAAGTTCGCCCGCTACGGAGCCGACGTGTTCACGGTTTCGAAGATGCCGCAGATCATCACGAGCCCCGAGGATTATCAGAAATATCAAAAGCGGAAGGATATCCTGTTCCCCGACTTCAAATATGTGGAGTCGAACTGCAGGCACTGCGTGGGTATTGGCGCGCAGCAGGCGGTGACGGGCAAGATCGTTCGGGGGACACAATCGTCTACGGATACGAGCATACGGGGTTATACGTGGCAGATGCCCGCACTGCAGAACCTGGATATAGTGCAGGGGCGCGGGTTTACCGAGGCGGACGAGGAACATGCCGCGCATGTTGCGATCATCGGGACCGATATTCAGGATCACCTGTTTGAGGGAATGGATCCGCTGGGACAAGAGTTGCGAGTAGACGGCACTCAGTACACAGTGATCGGGATCAGCGAGAAGCAGGGGAGCACGTTTGGCGCCAGCCAGGATAACTGGGTCGCAGTGCCGCTGACGGCGTTTCAGAAGAGCTATGGGACGTCGAAGACGCTGACGATCTATGTAAAGGCGGGAGAGGCTGGGCCGATCCTGGAGACCGCGGCGGACGAGGTGAGGGTGTTGGTGCGGTCGCGACGGCATGACGCTCCGGGAGTGCCGGATTCCTTTGAGTTGGATACGAACAATACGCTGGTGGGATTCTTCAGCATGGTGACGCGGTCGTTCGGCGCGGTCGCCGGGACGGTGGCGCTGATCTCGCTGGTGGTTGGGGGCATTGTGATCATGAACATCATGCTGGTGAGCGTGACCGAGCGGACACGCGAGATCGGAATACGGAAGGCACTGGGCGCGCGGCCGAATGACATCCTGATGCAGTTTCTGATCGAGTCGGGGACAATGGCGCTGGTGGGTGGCGTGTTCGGCGTCGTGGGCGGGATATTGGTGGCGCAGGCGATTACGATTCTGGCGGGATTTCCTTCGACGATTGCGGTGTGGAGTGTGCTTGCCGGGCTGGTGATGGCCACCGGGACGGGAATCTTCTTCGGTGTCTATCCGGCGCGGAAGGCTGCGCAACTGGATCCGATTGTGGCACTGAGAGCGGAGTGAGGCAGGAGTTGGGCTGAGGGCGCGGGCTAAGGGTAAGGGAGGTCGTTGATGCAGATTGCCGATACTAAAGAGACGATAACGATGGCGCTCGATACATTGCGCGCGAATAAGCTGCGCAGCGGGCTGACGATCCTTGGGATCGTGATCGGCGTGATGACTGTGATTGTGATCTCGTCGGTGATCAATGGGTTGAACTCGAGTGTGTCTGGTCTGGTGGAGTCGCTGGGGACCAATGTGATCTGGGTGTTCCGTTTTCCGGTGATCGGGGTACGGCCGACGACGGAGATGCTGACGCGAAAGCAAATGACCTACGACGATGCGATGGCGATGAAGGATCTGCCGCACGTGCTGGCGGTGTCGCCGGGATTGCAGTATCGAGACAATAGGGGCATGCAGGGCACGGTGGCGGTGAAGTTCGGCACCAAGAAGATGGAGGGGACGGTCCTCGAGGGGGATACCGCGAGCGTGAAGGATGTGTATCAGCTCGACCTGAAGGATGGCCGATTCTTCACCGATGGCGACGTGGAGCGGGCGGCGAACGTTGTGGTGCTGGGAAACGATACGGCGGACAAGCTGTTCGATACGGTGAGTCCGGTGGGCAAGGATGTGACCATCGCGGGCATGGTGTTTACCGTGGTGGGGGTGATGGACAAACGGAAGCAGGCGTTTGGCGGAGGGAAGAACCCGGACGACAACAAGGCGTATTTTCCCGTGACGACGTTCCATAAGATTCATCCGGAGGTGCTGGATTACTGGATCAGCCTGAAGTTTGACGACCAGAAAAACAAGGCGCTGGTGCAGGATGAGTTGACGGAGTTGCTGCGGCGGCGGCGCAAGGTACCTAACGCGGCGCCCGACAACTTCGCTATCTTCGGAACCGACTCGCTGACTCGTCTGTGGAACAACATCACCAGCGGCTTGTTCCTGTTGTTGTTTGCTCTTTCGAGCGTGGCGCTGCTGGTTGGCGGAGTGGGTGTCATGAACATCATGCTTGTCAGCGTGACGGAGCGAACGCGAGAGATCGGTGTGCGCAAAGCGATTGGAGCGTCGAAGCAGACGATTCTGATCCAGTTCACGCTGGAGGCCATCACGTTGTGCGCTGTCGGTGGGGTCATCGGACTTTGTATCGGCAGTGCGCTTGCGCTAGGCGTCGGGCTGTTGTTCCCGTCGGCCTTGTCCACGCTTTGGGTTACCGTGGCATTTTTGAGCTCGTGCGCCATTGGCCTGATCTTCGGGATCTATCCGGCATGGAAGGCGGCGAATCTGAATCCGATCGAGGCGCTGCGTTATGAGTAGAGACTGCTGCGCCGGTTGGTAGACTAGTCGGATGGCCATAGCGATTGAGGCGATCACCACCCTGTTGACGCTTGCCGGGCTGGCTTATCTGCTGCTTGCACTGTGGGGAGCCCGGGATTTCGTGCATTATTGGCGAGGCAGGAAGCTCGCTCGCGAATTTACTCCTGATGTCAGCATTCTGAAGCCGGTGAAGGGTGTGGACCCGCAGATGTATGCCGGTCTGGTGAGCCATTGCAGGCAACTGTATGCCGGCAGCTTCGAGATCATCTTTGGTGTGAGCAGCCTTGACGATCCTGCTGTGGGGGAGATCGAGCGGCTGCGGGCAGAGTTTCCCAAGTGTGCGATTCGGCTGGTGGAGTGTCGCGAGCGGCTGGGGACTTCGGGCAAGGTGAGCAACCTGGTGCAGATGCTGCGCGAGGCCCGGTTTGACCATGTGCTCATCAATGACAGCGACATTTGCGTGTCTCCGTTTTATTTGTTGCGGGTGATGGAGTGTTTTGCGGATGGGCGGGTGGGGATGGTGACGGCTCCTTATGCCGGCCGCACGGCGGAGAGCGGGCCGGCGATGACGGTATGGGCTCGGCTGGAGGCGCTGGGGATCTCGACCGACTTTTTGCCGGGGGTGCTGGCGGCGCGACGGCTTGAAGGCGGCATTCGCTTTGGTCTTGGGTCCACGCTGGCGATGTCGAAGGCGGCGCTGGCGAAGGCCGGCGGGTTGGAGCCGCTGGTGGAATATCTGGCAGATGACTACGAGATGGGAGAGCGGATCGCGAAGGCTGGTTATCGTGTCGAGTTGTGCGGCGAGGTAGTGGAGACGACGGTGCCTGCTTACAATTTTCGCGGATTCCGCGATCATCAGTTGCGGTGGGCGCGGTCGACCAGGGACTCGCGCAAGCTGGGGTATATGGGACTGGGGATTACTTATGCTTTGCCCTGGGCGATGATGAATTGTGTTGCGAGCGGATTGGCACTGTGGAGCTTTTCGCTGCTGAGCGTGGTGGCGCTGGCGCGGGTGGCGGTGGCCTTGTCGGTGGGGGTGGGGGTGCTGCGGGATGGCCAGGTTTTGCGTGACTTGTGGCTGCTGCCGCTGCGTGATTTCTTCGGGTTGGGGTTTTGGGCGTGGAGCTTTGCCGACGATACGGTGGTTTGGCGGGGAGAGCTTTTCCGTTTGCGGGATGGACGAATATCGCCTGTCGCCGGGGGAGTACCTCCTCCCAATGCGCGGGC
>JAOAPF010000161.1 GCA_025462755.1 Edaphobacter sp. | reverse complement strand
TGAGCCAGGCCCCATCGATCACCTCGGAACAGAACGCTGAATTGAAACAGCAGATTTTGAAAGAGGTCGATGGCAACGCAAAACTGGTGCAAGTCATGATCGACACCATGTACAGCTACGGCGAGCTTGGTTTCCAGGAGTTCGAGACCTCGAAATATTTGACTGCGCTGCTCGAGAAGAATGGCTTCAAGGTCGAACACGGAATATCGGGAATCCCAACTGCGTGGATGGCGACGTGGGGAAGCGGAGAGCCGGTGATCGCTCTTGGCTCGGATCTCGACTGTATCCCGCAGGCATCGCAGAAGCCCGGTGTTGCCTATCACGATCCGATTATTCCCGGCGCTCCTGGTCATGGCGAAGGGCACAATTCGGGGCAGGCCGTGAACATCGTCGCCGCGCTGGCCGTGAAGGGCGTGATGACGAAAAATCATCTCCCGGGAACGATTAAGATCTGGCCGGGAGTGGCGGAGGAGTTGCTTGGAAGTAAGGCCTACTACGTGCGCGACGGCTACTTCAAGGGCGTTGATGCGGTGTTGTTCTCGCATGTTGGCGACAACCTCGGGGCGTCGTATGGCGGATATTCCAACAATGGTCTGGTGTCGGTTCAATACAACTTCCATGGAGAGAGCGCACATTCGGCCGCGGCTCCGTGGCGCGGACGCAGCGCGCTTGATGCTGTGGAGCTGATGGACGTAGGTTGGAATTTTCGCCGCGAGCATCTTCGTCTTCAACAGCGCTCCCATTATGTGATTTCAAACGGAGGAGACCAACCGAACGTTGTTCCGCAAGGCGCCTCAGTCTGGTATTACTTCCGGGAAACCGACTATCCGCACATCAAAGAGCTGTGGGAGATCGGCGACCATATGGCGACCGGCGCTGCCACTATGACCGACACGAAGTGGGACTCGACGCTGATCGGTACAGCCTGGCCCGGATACTTCAATAAGCCTATCGCGGAAGAGGTCACCGAGAATGCGAAGCTTATCGGCCTTCCGAAGTGGTCTGACGACGACCAGACGCTGGCCAAGGCATTGCAGCATGAACTGAAGGTTCCGGAGAAGGGATTGGCTACGAAGCTTGACGAGTTGAAGACACCGAACGATGCGGAAAAGTACTACGGTGGAGGGTCGGATGATATCGGCGACATTTCGTGGAATGTGCCTACGATCGTCCTCCGCTATCCTTCGAATATTCCCAATCTTCCTGGCCACAATTGGGCAAACGGCATCGCTATGGCCACTCCGATCGCGCATAAAGGCGCTGTTGCGGGGGGCAAGGTCCAGGCGCTTACCCTCTTTGATCTAATGGTGAAGCCGGAGCTGTTGACCAGCGCCAAGGCTTACTTTAACGACGTTGAAACTAAGGATATTAAGTATCAGCCCTTCCTTCGGCCCACGGACAAACCGTCGATCTGGTTGAACAAGGCTCCGATGGAGAAGTATCGCCCTGAGATGAAGAAGTACTACTACGACGCCGCCAAATACTCAACTTATCTGGAGCAGCTGGGCATTAAATATCCGACTGTTAGAACGGGCTCAACCTCAGCTGCCGTTACCGCGACGATGGAGGGAGTTGAGGACGACGGCTCTCTTCGCTAATTTCGACCACAAAAACAGCTACTGACAGTTCGCTTGATCGCAAACCTGGGAGTGTCCTTTCTCAATTGGCGTTAACACGCGAATCCCTCATTGAGCGCTGAACAGATAGCCTTGGCGCGTTTTCGTGCAATATCGGCAATCCGTTACAAATCTCAATTGGTACAAAATCACCGGTGTACTTGCTAAGACAAGTGCTTCAGCAAGGCAGGCCTGATTACTGGCCGGAACAGTGGATCTGTCACTCGACGTGCGAGTTCAGAAAAAACCGCGCGGCCCCGTGCGATGGCGCCATTTTCCGTACAGGGTGATATCCATCTGATATAACCGGAGAGATTTTCCTGTCCCGGAGAATCGGCCGCTACACGCTGGTAACGATCGAGCACGTTCCTTAACGAAGTCGAGACGTTCCCCCTTCGGCAGGTGCTGCGTCCACTCGATGAAAGTGACTAAGCCCAAGGAAGGCAGAACGCGATTGAAAATCCCAGGCTTTGGCTTCAGTATGTGTGCGAAGAACACGGAATCCGTTTCGTTCGGCAAGAATGCCATACTGCTCGGGTGTGAGGTGGAGATACGGATCATGGAAGGACTTGAATAGCCAGCCCAACGTGGTGAAAGGCGCGTCTCTTCGATCACGTCTTTCAGTCTCTTTCGCTCGCCTTTTGGCACCAGGCGCAGCTACCCCGACGACATTTCCTTCGCAATGGCTCACCGTGATGCCACACTACGCTCCAATCTTCAGTTCGCCGTTGCGGACGCCCGGCATCTCCCGGTTAGGTCGGCAACTCGGACACAATCCCGCCGACCGACTACGGGCGAGGAAGTGGACGAAAAACGGGTCTTCGGAAACCTCAACCACTTGCCGAAAGTCCGACTTCACGGGCACAACGCGATGGTCTCCGGATATTCGTAATCCGGCAGTTCGGTGCCAATGGAGCTGAAGCGTTGTCTGAGGGACTCGGCGATTTCCATCAATTGCGAAATGCGATCACGCTCGACCATCATTGTCTTTAAGTGCTCTCTACGGCACAACCTCATAAGTTGCATAGGCGAAACGCATGGAGTCTGGAGTCCAGGAGTTGACGTTGATCGGTCCCTGTCCGCCGATGGCCTTGACGAACGTCTTCTGCGACGTCGCGACTCCGTCGTGGTTGATTGCAACAAGTTTGAGCTCAATCTGGACAGTGCGCGGGTTGTGGGTTGGCGAGGCGGAACAATGGCGAAGAAAGCGATCTGCTTGCCATCGGGAGAGATGGCCTTGTCGTTGTTGGATCGGAAGTTTGCGGGCACAGGTAATTTTTGCGACTCAGCTGTCCCGTCCTGTTTGAGGGCGAGCTTGTAAATGCCGCCAGAGTTGGCGATGAGGTGGAGCCGCCGCGCAGATCGTAGATGAACAGACGACTGCGCAGGTGCTGCTCCGAGGGTCCTGCTTCTATGCGAGGTTACCGCAGAATCCCAATTGGAACGAGAGAACCTTGATGTCTGTGACACTCCTCTTTGGATAGGAATCGCAGGCGGTTCGTTTATTGACGGCGGTTATTATTTCGGGGGTTCAGCCAGCCGCCACACACTTAAGCGCACCACAGTGCGAGCCTTGTTGCAATTTACTGCACTTTAGCCGTCGAGTTCTGGAGAACGACGTTCGACAGCACAGCAGTGTCCGAGGTCGCGGGCAAATGCGAGCAGAAGCCGACGCCAATGTAAAAAAGTTCGTCGAAGTGGAGCGTGACTGGTGGGCCAAGCTGGTGCATGGGTTTCGCCCTCAAGGCTGACAAAGATCGCAATAGAATCGCTATGCTTTTCGATTCCGATGCGCCTCGCCTTAATTCCGGCCAGAGTCCCGCCGAAGCGAGATTGGGGCATCCTTCATCATCGCGCTCTTATCCGGACGCCACGCCAGGGGGTCATGCCCACCCCATGCTCGCCGATCATGGCTTTCCTGGAATTGTCCTCGAGACTCTGGCGAATGACGAGGACCGCTTTGCGGTCGCCGTGTCCCTTCGTATCTGGAAACGTGACGTCGGCTGCGAGTGAAACGTCCCCCGACGTCTTCTTCCAAAGATAACGAAACTCGTCACGCGTGTACCAGATGTTATAACCGGCGGAGTTGATAGTGTACTGTTTGGCCTTAGCGTCGTAATTTGCACTTCCTGGTACCAAGGCGGCGCCAATGTCAGACTGGCCGTCAAACACTCCGATCGGCCCATCAAAGTTCCTGCTCGGCCTATGAAAATCTGCCGGTGGCGGTACCTGAACGTGCGTAGGCGATCCCGGCTGCGCCCACTCCGGCACGGCGGCTGCGGAGGTTGCCGGAACTGTGGGCGCTTACCCATGCAGCGGATGCGATGCTGTGCAAAGCATCAGGATAAGCAGCGAAGTAAGGCAGGATCGCTTGAAGGCGAGGCAATCAATAAAAATCTCCATAGTAACGAACTTTAGCAGACCGCGCTCTCAATACTAGCCGAAGCAATTGCTCTCGATCGTGCTGACTCATATGCGAATTTTTGAGCCGAGGAGCTCTTGTCTCATGAGCGGCGCGACGTCCAAGCCGTTGAGGTTGGGCATTCGTACATCGAGAATTACGACCTCAGGTCTTAAGCACTGTGTTCTCTCGATCGCATCCCGGCTGGTCCGCTGCCTCGGCGCATCTTCCCAGCCCGGACACTTCTCTAGAATGGAGGCCCACTCCTTGCCTGACTGCCTCGTGATCGTCAGCTATGAATATGCGGAGAGTACCCAGCTATGAGTAGACAGAGGATACACATCCTGACTCAAGCCCTTCAGAGATTCGGACAGTGTTACTGCTGATTTCAAGCAATAACGCGACCTCCCTTTTCAGGGAAGCACGGCGTGCTCCAGAAACGCTGGCCGAACAACGGCATAAGTATGCAACTCAGTTGATAACACCTAACAGCTTTGCAGATCAATAGGCCGAACGTCTTAGGGCACACTGAAACTGCAGTGGAAGCAATGGGGGTGCAGACCCCAAAGAGCGGGTCGGGGGAATACCTGCAATCCTTGCGCCGAGCCATTGTTTCGTGAAGTGCAAACCAGTTCTAGAACTGGATCTAAACCGCAACCACCGCGGAGGAGAGATTCAAGTCAACTGTCCGATAATTTCCACAGAACTGAGTGGATTTTTGTCTGGCACCAGACAGACTCCATAACTTCGCATTGATAAATAAGAATCAGTCCTACTGGTTGATTTCTAGTTGTCCGTTGACCCACTTTCTTCCGTCTCCGACTAACGACTTTACTCCCTCGTCGCCGCTCATACACAACCGTGGAGATTCACTATGACGGAATCAATGTGCCCGTGGCTACATCGTGTCGGCTTACTTCTCCAAAACTCATATCACCTCAGAGATAACTATCTTTCGAATGGGAACGGAACAGCGTTAGCTTTAGCCGAATGCAACCTTTGTCGCGTCCACGAGATAATTACTCTGCATCGATCTCTCTGTCCACTCTGCCTATCAACGAGGCAGGAAGGATTCACACTTCAAGGTCGGTGCAATTGATCGGGTGCACACTGAGGTAGCTCCGCTAGGCTGTATGGGTCATGGCCGCAAAAGTAACTTTTTCAGCGCGAAATGAGTTTCCGGATCATCAAGTCAGCCTGAGCGAACAAAAAATTAAAGCTTATTTTTTCGAGTCGAACAGGAGAAGACAATCGTGCGTGGGGCTAAGGTGTTTTACGGCGTATTGTTGTTTCTCGGATTGTCTGCCTTAACTTCCGGGCCTCTCACAAAGATTTACGGGTACGGTCAGGCGACCCCTCACAAGTGAAGTGGATAACTGGCCCGTTTACGGGGGCAGGACGACTGACGACCACTATTCGAAGTTGAGTCGGATCAATCGTACGAATGTAAAAAACCTGACTGTCGCCTGGACCTTTGATACCGGCGAAAGCGGCCGGACAGAACGGGAGATATCTGACACCATTCGACAAGGAAAGGGTCGCATGCCGCCCTTCCCGAATTTGGGCGATGCGCAAAATACGTCGTTAGTGGAATACATCATCTGGGGTGAAAAACCGAGACGCCCGGCACTCCAATCCTCAAGAAAGCATACCGCAGACTCCGTGCATTCTCTCGGGGTCAAAAAGTCAGAGACTAAGGAGGACATGCCTTACAATACCCTCGGTTTTCGTAGATTTTTGGACCCGGAAGGATATCCAGCGCTGACGCCCCCGTGGGGAACCTTGAGCGCGATTGATTTGAACACTGGCGAATATCTTTGGAAAATTCCTTTTGGTGAATACCCTGAACTCGCGGCCAAGGGCATGACTCAGACGGGTTCCGATAACTACGGAGGACCCGTTGCCACCGCCGGCGGTCTCGTCTTCATAGGCGCAACCGTGTTCGACCAGAAGATGCACGCCTACGACAGCGACACCGGCAAATTACTATGGGAAAGAGTTCTTCCGTTTGCAGGCTTGGCGACCCCAGCGACTTACATGATCAACGGGAAACAGTACGTCGTGATCGCCAGCAGTGGAGGACAAACGAGCCCGAAGCCGGCTGGCGGCCTATATATTGCTTTTTCGCTTCCGGAACCAAGTACTAATTTGAGTTGTGACTATTCACTTTTCGGGGGATCAATGCGTAGAACGTTTGTCGTGGCCTGCCCAGTCCTTGTCTCGTGGTTCATTTCAACTATTACTCAAGCACGACCAATTTCCCTGGCCCAACACCCCGGCGTTAGCGTTCACGATGGAGAACAGGTTTTTATCAAGAGGTGTCTTCAATGTCACTCCGTCAATGAAGGTCAGACCCGTTTCGGACCCAGTCTGTACCGCGAAATGAAAGGGAGCCATCCGAAGAAAAACCTCACTTCAGATCTGGGTGCTCTTGAAAGATGGTAAGGGAAAGATGCCTCCATTCGGAGAGTTTCTCACTCAAGAAGAAACAGCAAATCTTATGGCTTATCTCCAAACCATTTGAGTTGGAGGTTGTCAGCCTCCGACCACGGGCGGCTGCATGTCAGACAAATGGCCCCGGCAAAGCCTTGAGAGGAATGCGCCATGAAAGGTTCGGCTCGATCGAGAGTCTTTCTACCTGACCAAGTGTGCGTTCGAATCAGCTGAGGCGCCAAGCATTGAAAGTCCGGCGACCGAGAATGGCCTGGCCTTTCGAGATTGGTGAAAGGGTTGGCGGTTCGGGCGGGAGGCTTGCGTGAGCCGTTCTTTTTTCCCCGAGAAGGATAGTGGGCTCCGAAGTTATCCTAGGCTTACTTAAGCGAAGATTTCGGCGGGTCAGGCGATGACGGTGTTGACTTCCCCATACTCGGCCGCAGTTCGTCTTGCACATCTTTGCAGCACTGATAAAACAGATGTGGAGTATTCTTTGCAGGCACTTCAAACCGATAATTTAGTGAGTTTCCAAATTATGCCGATTCGTCGTCGTGAGCTACTAAAGTCCATCGCAAAGGCAGGCATGCTGGGTCTGGCAATGCCAATAGCACGAGCCCAGGAGAAGGTCGCGCAGGCTGTAAGAGGATTGCCTTCGCCACGTATCAAAGACATCAGCGTGATTGAATGTGCGCCGGCGGGATCCCGCTTAACCGTGGTAAAGATCACAACGGACCAAGACGGGCTGTACGGCTATGGCTGCGGCACCTTCACGCAGCGGGCCGACTTGGTGAAACCCGCGGTAGAGCGCTATTTGAAGCCGTTTCTGGTGGGTAAGACGACTGATCGGATCGAAGATATCTGGCAAAGCTGCTATGACAGCTCCTATTGGAAAAATGGACCCGTGCTGAATAATGCGTTGAGCGGGATCGATCAAGCGTTGTGGGACATCAAAGGACGGCAAGCCGGGATGCCGGTCTACCAGATAGCCGGAGGCAAGTGCCGGGAGGCGGTGGACTGTTATGCGCATGCCGATGGGCCCGAGTTCGCTAATGTGGTTGAGGTAGCCAGGAAGTATATGGCGCAGGGTTTCCGTAACATCCGCGTGCAGGTAGGCTTGCCGGGTATGGCCGGCTATGGTTCAGCACATGGTGATGCTTCACCGCCGAAGGCTTTGCACGAAAAACCCCTCTTTGAACCGGCATACCAGATGCGGCGCGCACTCAAGCTGTTGGAGGTGTGTCGGACAGAGTTGGGAGAAGAAGTAGAATTACTTCACGACATGCACGAACGGCTGACTCCGAATCAGGCCGTTCAGTTCTGCAAGGATGCAGAAAAGTTCAAGTTGTTTTTTCTCGAAGACCCGCTCTCGCCGGAAGACCTGGGGTATTTCAAACAAATACGAGAAAACTGTGCCACGCCTATCGCTATGGGTGAACTGTTTAATAGTCCGCATGAGTGGCAACCGCTGATTTCGGAACAACTGATCGACTACATTCGCGTGCATGTCTCGCAAGCGGGCGGATTTACGCCGGCACGAAAGATCGCTACTCTCGCCGAGGCATTCGGTGTGAAGACGGCATGGCATGGCCCAGGCGACGTTTCACCAGTAGGGCATATGGCGAATATCACGCTTGACCTGGTGAGCTATAACTTCGGTATCCAGGAATACACCCCGTTCAATGCCAACACGCAGGAGATCTTTAGCGGGTGCCCGGAGTTGAAGGACGGCTATCTTTGGGTAAACGAGAAGCCGGGCTGGGGAATTGAAATCAACGAGAAGCTAGCCGCGAAATTTCCATTTACTGATGGTCTCAATCACTTGAACGGAGGGTGGGGCGAGATAAGAAAACGAGACGGCACGGTCATCAAGCAGTAGCGGACTCCAAATGTCTGGATCATATGCTCGCCCCAACCGCGCCGTCCGAGGGATTCGGCGGCGAGAACCTTTGCAACAGCGGAACTCTCGTCGCCTTTCACCTTATGCGGCGCCACTCAAGGTCTAATCAGCAACCGGGTTCAGCGATCGTTCCCTATTTTCACTCAGTTCACAGCGTTGTTCATATTTTCTCTGAGCCACATTCGAAAAGAATCTTCGCTCTTCCCTTGCTAGGCCATTTTGTTTTTGTGCCTGCAAAGAAATGTGGAACTCAGTTAGGACGAGGGTACATCGCCTTACAGGCTGGAGCCAAACATAAAGGGCAGGTGAGGAGCCTCTAGCTTCCGTTCAGGATTGTCGAGGAATCAAGAAATTCCAACTAGCGGCGCCTCAAAACGAAGACGATGATCAGGATGACAATCAGAAGCCCCAGACCGCCAGGCCACACAAACCACCCGCCGCCGCTCGAGTACCCCACCGCAACACAACCTGACAATCCCGCTGCTGAAATGCAAGAGGCGAGCAGGGTGCAGACACCTCGAAACACAACCGGTGTCGAAAGACTTCGTTTTGGATTAGGCATGTCGGCTCCTTCAGGCTCGCCCAGGAAAGCCGGGCTAGGCTGTTTTCTTCACTTCAGAGACTAAAGAGCCGACCGGATTGGTAACCGTCTGTCTTGCAATAGACATCAAGCCTTCACCGCGCCGATACATAAGATTTGCGGCCACAAAGCCGGATACCACCGTTGCCAGGAAGATCATTCTTCTCATCACACTTTGAGTTTCAATCCATTCGTCAGCTGCCATATACCCCCCCAACTAGCTAATCTCTCAGCCGTAGGATGCACATTTTGCGTTCCAGGAACCGCACGACCTTCGGTCAGCGAAGCGACCTTCCATCGCCCCTAACGGCGCTACCTGTGCCACTTGGGGAACTCGGGGTGTGACACGCTCCGGGGGGTTGCATGGCGTAGCCGAGCAATCAAAACGCTACTATCTCGAACGGAGTTACCGCTCGAGTGAATCTGCGGAGAGTACATGAAGAGATCGCTGATGACCAGGCTCGCGAACACGGTCGGAGTCGCCTCTCTCCAAGAGCGGCGAATTCTCCTGTTCTGTACTTGACAACAGAGCACGATCATTTGATTGTGAGTAAAAGAGTCACTGCAGATCCACTTCGCTTGCGCCGCCTCCGTGGGAATGCTGGGTGATGACCGCCTACGTCCTCGCCGCCAACCTGCCCTGCATCCTGGCGCAGCGCTACAACCGCTTCACCTTCGACGCGTGGCTCGCATTCGGTGTCTTGCTCCCTCCCGCGCATGAGCCCACACGTACAAAAGCTCGACCTCATCCCCGCAGGCCTCGCTACCTGATCCATCTCTTTTGCGCCCATGACGAAAGCAACGACGCTTGCCCTACATCGCCCGCATACAGCCCTGGGCTTCCCGCCTCTGGCTCGGTACCGGCACTAGCGAGCGTGGTCTTCACTGACGAATGCGAGCTCATCGAAACCATCAACCCGCTGGTGGTTCCGACGTCCGAGACCTTCTCAGCCACATTGAGAGCCCCGAGGGCTCTCCTTATCTCCTCTATCTCAGCCCCGGGCAAGCGGCGCATCGGATGGCGTGGATAATTAGGCTCGCCCGAATTCTTCAGAAGCGCACGGACATGGAGTGATGAAAGACATTATTCGGATCGTATCTCCGCTTCACGCTTTGCAGGAATGGATATAGATCACCGGTACCGTAATACAACTGCGGCCAGTAGGGATGCTGCAGCATGTCTATGTCCGGATAGTTGATATAGCAGCCTTCGTATCGGTCGCTCCAGAATGGCGTGCCGTTGTATTTCGCCGTTGCACCCGAGATCCCGTACAGCTCTGAATAGAAGTCCCTCATCCACTGAATTTGTCCCGCGTCCTGTGATGGGTCAGTCCATGTGGCGATGAACTGCAACTTCATGTTTGAATCCCGTTGCACTGAAGCGGTCTCTTCCAGCAGGCGCTTTTGGTTCACTGCACCGCCAAACGAATCTGCCAGCACCGTGTTGCGTGAAAGGCTCCGGATAATGTTCGGCCATGGTCGGATGCACCGAAAGCTGCGCGACCGGTTTACACTCATCGAACATTGCGAGATATTCGTCCAGCACTCGCGTGTCGTCCACTGTCCCGTCAGTATTCGTGA
>JAOAPF010000125.1 GCA_025462755.1 Edaphobacter sp. | reverse complement strand
ACTTTAGCAGAGGGATGACTGTGGTGGACCGGTTAGATGTCGCGACGGATCCAAGAAATGCAGCTGTCTGGAGTGAAATCATGCGGACGAGTCAGAAGGTTGAGGTCTGCTGGAGAATCGACGTGCCGTGGTGGAAAGCGGCACTCGTCACTGCACTGAAACCACTGGATGAGGTCGTCCCGAAGCAAGAGTGATCAGCAACTGGAAGGAATCGGTACTCGAAATGGCTGGAAAACTGGTGCTTGTGAGACCATTTCATTTGGGCAGAGATGAGTATGAGTGACGGGCGTGTGAAGGTTACGGTTGGGGTTTGCGGCGGGATTGCGGCGTATAAGTCGGTGGAACTGGTGCGGCTGCTGCAGGATGCCGGATACGATCCCCATGTGGTGATGACGAAAGCGGCGGAGGAGTTTGTGCGGCCGCTGACGTTTGCAGCGATCTCCGGGCATAAGGTGATTACGAGTTTGTGGGGGGAGGAGGCCGGGGCGGTCTCGGATGATGATGAATCCTCCATTGAACATGGTATTGAGCATATTTGGGAAGCGCAGACTACGAAGTTGTTGATTGTGGCTCCGGCGACGGCGGATATGCTGGCGAAGTTTGCGCATGGACTTGCGGATGATTTCTTGTCGACGATGTTTCTTGCGACGACGGCGCCGGTGATTGTGGCTCCGGCGATGAACGTGAATATGTGGGAACATCCGGCGACGAGGGCGAACGTGGAGACGCTGCGGGGTCGTGGAGTGAAGGTGATCGAGCCGGGCAGTGGCTATCTGGCGTGTGGGATGGTAGGGGGCGGCAGGCTGGCGGAGCCGCCGGCGATTGCGGCGGTGGTTGCGGAGACGCTGACCGGTGTTGTTGCCAAGGGCTACGTGAGCCTTGCGGAGAATAACGCTGTTCCAAGTGCGGCGATGGAGCCTGATTTTGCGGGTGAGACGGTTCTGGTGACGGCGGGAGGAACGCGTGAGGCGATCGATCCGGTGCGGTTTATTGGGAATCGCTCGAGTGGGCGAATGGGGTATGCGGTTGCCGAGGCGGCGCAGCGGCGTGGGGCGCGTGTGATTCTGGTCAGCGCTCCTACGGGATTGCAGGAACCTCCGGGGGTTGAGGTCGTTCAGGTGGTGAGTGCCGATGAGATGCGATCCGCGGTGATGAAGCGGCTGCGCGAGGCTACGATTGTGGTGATGGCGGCGGCGGTGAGTGATTACCGGGTGAGGAGCGTTGCGGCACAGAAGATCAAGCGCGAGGCGGCGAGGGCCGTGATACTGGAGCTTGAGGCTACGGAGGATATTCTGCGCGAGGTGGTGGCGCAGCGCGTTGTGGGAACGATTGTGATTGGATTTGCGGCGGAGACAGAGGATGCACTGGCTAACGGACGCGCGAAGCTTGCAGGCAAAGGCGTGGATGCAGTTGTGGTGAACGATGTCTCGGTGGAGGGGATCGGGTTCGATGCGGAGCAGAATGCGGGGAGCTTTTTGACCAGGGGAGGGGCGGTCGAGTTGCCGGTCTTAAGTAAAGCGAAGATGGCGGACAGGATTTTGGATGAGGTGGCGAAGCTGCGGGGTTGATGCTTTGGCCACGCTTCAGGCTTACTGCGAGGATGTCGGCCTGGGTCTTCGTTGGGTCGAGTCCTTTAGTGCTGCGACATTGGGCAAAGCTACGCTCGTTTTTTGTGGCTTCTCAATCCACAATTCCCGCCGGGTCGCTGCACCCCAGGGGTCCGAACTAGTAAACTAAAGCCACATGATGCTCCGCAAAGCAGTCCTCCTTCTTGCAGCCGTTGCCGCCGCCATTCCTGTCTCTGCTCAAGCGCAAGTCGGCGTTTATGGCATGTTCACGGTGGATCGTCTCAGCAATATAGCTTCCTCTCCGCTGCCACTGCCCCCGAACTCGAGCGGCGCGGCGTTTGCGCGGGCCAATACGGTCGATCCTCTGGGCGGAACGGGCGGTGTGTACTACGACTTTATGAAACTTGGACCGGTCAAACTGGGAGCCGATCTGCGCGGCAGCATTCTGACTACCAAGCGTGGAGCCTACGTGAATTTTAATGGCCCCGGCGCGAGGATTTACTCGGTGCTGGGAGGCGTCCGCGGTGTCTTTCAAACACCCGTCAAATCTCTGAAGCCCTACCTCCAGATCTCGGCTGGCCTGGGACGCAGCGACTACGGCCTGTATACCGGCCGTCCAGCCTCCACTCAACCGCTACCCAACGTCATCAACAATAACTTCCAGTATGAGGGGTTTGCCGGTCTCGATATCAAATTGCTCCCAATCTTTGACTGGCGGGTTGCCGAGTTCGGCTACGGCGGCCTGGATCCTTTCGGAACTTATAGCCACAACTACCCCATCAAACAAGTCAGCATGGGTTTCGTTATCCACCTCCCATAAGCGCTGCAGGCGCAGCCCGCGAGAGAATTGCCATGCGCGTAACCCTTTTCGGCGGCAGCTTTGATCCACCGCATCATGGCCATATTGCCATTGCCACTGCTGCCGCGGACGTGTTCGATCTGGACAAAGTTTTTTTTGCGCCGGTGGGACGACAGCCTCTGAAGCCTGAGGGCGTTCCGGCAAGCTTTGCCGACAGGCTCGCCATGGTGGAGCTTGCGTGCCGGGTTGATCCGCGCTTTGCTGTATGGGACCTTGACGCGCCGAAGAGTGACGGCTCGCCGAATTACACGGTTCAGACGCTGGCGATGCTATATGAGGCAATGCCCGAAGCGCGACTGTTCAACCTCGTGGGCGCGGACAGCTTCCTGGATCTTCGGCGTTGGCGGGAGCCGGATCGTCTGCTGGAACTTGCGGAATGGATCGTGGTGAGCCGCCCAGGCTTTCCGCTGGCTGACCTCTCGGCGCTGGGCCTGACGGCGTACCAGCGAGGCCGGGTTCATCTACTGCAAACCGTCCATGAAGATGTCGCCGCCACCGATCTTCGTGAGCGCCTTGAGGCCGGCGATCAATGCGCAGACGTGT
Source organism: Edaphobacter sp. (assembly GCA_025462755.1). Lineage (GTDB taxonomy): Bacteria > Acidobacteriota > Terriglobia > Terriglobales > Acidobacteriaceae > Edaphobacter. Next base: position 28,480 of record JAOAPF010000125.1, on the reverse strand, counting down.
TGGACCCGGCGATTTCTGCGTACATTCAGGTCCATCACCTTTATCGCTAGTTGCATGGGGTCTCAGAGCGATCGCGACCCCGCAATTTGCAGCTTTATTGCGAAACTTTTAGAGACGCCGCGTGTCTTTAATCTGACGGCATTTTTCAAACACTCCCATCTCGCTGCACCAACCCGGTGGCTAACCCGTTCAGCGGGTGAGCAAGATTGCAATTTTTATGGCAGAACTATTGACACTCCCCGCGCTCCCGACATTTCGCGATCCAGCGGGCAGCGTTGAGATTCGGCCGGACGGCGCCTATCGCAGCATTCGTCCTCCTTTCGACACTGAAATTCTTGCCTTCCTTGCGTTGCCTATTGCAACGGATCTGGTCGGACAGGGGCGGCTTGTCGCCAGCGAAGTGGTGTCTCCAGCGAGTGCCGAGACACTGGTGCTGCGGCATCCCCGGGTCTCCTTCCAGTCGTTCCCGTGGGAGTGGGCGCCAGGGCTGTGGCTCGAGGCGGCATACCTCACGCTGAATCTTTGCAGCGACCTGGTGCAACAGGGTTGGCTGTTGAAGGACGCTACTCCACTCAACGTGCTATTTCAGGGTACCCAGCCCATCTTCGTGGATGTCCTGTCGATCGAACGAAGGGAGCCACACCAGCCGATCTGGTTGGCATATGGCCAATTCGTGCGGACGTTTTTGCTGCCCATGCTTGCTTACTCACGGCTGGGATGGCCGCTGCAGGCGTCGCTTACACGGCGAGACGGCTATGAGCCCGAGGATGTCTACTCCGTTCTGTCCTGGCATGGGCGGCTGCGGCAACCTGCGCTCTCGGCGGTGACATTGCCGTCGATGCTGGCAAACATTAAGAAGATGCAAGCTGGGAGTCTTGCATCGCGTTCAGTAGAGGACCCCGATCTCGCCAAGCAGATTCTACTGAAGACGCTGGCGGGACTGCTGTCGCAGATGCGTAAGGTTACGCCAGCCCACCGTTCATCTGCCTGGTCGGACTATGCGGAGACCGCTACCCACTATAGCGACCACGATCACGCGCGAAAGCGCAGCTTCGTGACGAATGCTCTGGCGAATGCACAACCAATGCGCGTCCTGGATGTGGGTTGCAATATCGGCGTGTATTCCAATCTGGCCGCAGACGCGGGCGCCGAGGTGATTTCGATCGACACCGATCTGCAGGCTGTCGATCGCCTGTGCGCCAACTTGAAGGGTAGCGGCAAAAACATCCTCCCGCTGTGCGTCGATCTTGCTCATCCAACGCCGGCTGCGGGATGGGAGAACCGCGAATACGCCTCCTTCCTCAGCCGTTGCACCGGGCATTTCGACACGGTGATGATGCTCGCAGTGCTGCACCACCTTCTGCTTCGCAACCAGATCCCGATGGATCGCGTTGCCGCGCTGTGCAGCAGCCTGACGACACGACACCTCATCGTCGAATGGGTGCCGCCAACAGATCCGAAGTTTCAGGAGCTGTTGCGCGGCCGCGGCGCTATTTATACGCACATTACCGAAACCGCATTCCGTGATGCTTTCGGCGAGTACTTTGCGACTGTCGACGAGTTGGCTCTGGTGAATGGGCGCACCATGCTTCATCTGCAAAAGAAGTAAATCCGAAGACGCGCACCACACTCTCCGCGGGGCATGCCTGGGGCCGGGATTGCTTATCTTTCCCTTTGTTGCTTGTCCTGCGCTAAAAGCATCCCCACTTCGGAGACGCTGGCTTCCGAGAGCACAACCCGCTACCATGAGACTTCAAGGAGGCTCATGCCATCGATTGAAAGCAACCAGCTACTGCTTGCCGCGGCTGCCGCGTGCGAGGACAAGAAAGCTGAAGATATCCGCATCCTCGCGCTCGACCCGGCCGAGAGCGGCCTCACCGACTACTTCCTCATTTGCAACGGAACCAATGAGAGGCAGAATGTCGCGATCACTGACGAGGTGGAGCTTCGCCTGAAGCGGGAGTTCGGCGTTTACCCCAATTCGGTCGAAGGCCGCCGACAGGCCGAATGGATCCTGATGGACTATGTCGACTTCATCGTTCACGTTTTTTCGGCGGAGAAGCGTGCCTTCTATGGGCTGGAGCGTCTCCGTAAATCGGCTACGACTCTCAGTGTTGCCGAACTGAACGCTGAGGTAAGTGCGCGGATTACAGAGGCACGCGCGAAGAAAAAGTCGCTGGCAAAGAAGACGTCAGAAAATGTGGGGGCCAAGAAAATCGCGGCGAAGGCTGTGCTGCCCAAGAAACCTAGCCCTACGAAGGGCATCGCGAAAAGACTGGCCGCCAAATCTCCGGTGCGTAGGGCTGCGCAAAAGCGAGCAACGAAGAAGTAATAGTCTCCCTCTGAGACGGAGCAGATCAGCTCATGTAAAACGGCGAAGAGCCTGGGCTCTTCGCCGTTGATTTTTTACGCGTTCACAGACGAACATCCGTGCGCGGTTAGAAGTAGAACTTCACAGCTAACTGAGTCTGACGACCGGCAGCAGCGGACGAGATCTGACCAAGATTACCCGACGTAAAGGTAGAGGTTGGGTTTAGAAACTGCGTGTGATTGAAGACATTGTCGCTTTCCATACGAAACTGGAGGTAGCGCCCGCTATCGCTTGACAACGCAAAGTTTTTGGCGAGGATGAGGTTAGTGTTGTTGATTCCCGGACCGTGGTATTTGTTCCGTGCCATGTTACCGAACGTTCCGAGAACCTCAGGGGTGAAGCTGGGATTCGCGGATGGATTGACGAACCATGCAGTCCTATTGGTTGAGACTCCACTCGAATTGAGGACGAAGTTACGAGGATTGACCATTTGGATAGGAGCAACTTGATTCGGCGCGTCCGGGCAGGCGTAGTAGGAGAAGGTCGCCGAGCACCACAGGGACAGTGAAGTGCCACCAGCGTAGGAGATGTCGAACGGGAAGCCAGTTGCAAAGGTTGCGATAGCGCTAACCTCCCAACCAGAGAGCAGGAGATTGGTTGGCGAGAAGGTACTGCCACTCTTCTTGAAGGGGACGATATAGACCGGAGCAATGACGAACCGGTGACGGGCATCAAACAAAGAGTTGCCATAGTTCAGGTTGGGGAAGAACTGGTTGAAGCCACGTTGGCCGTTGGAACCGAATCCAGCATTTTCGAAGCTTGATGCGTTGTCGAGCGCGTGGGAGTAGGTGTAGCTGACCTGCATTTGAAGACCGTGGGTAAGGCCCTTGTCCACACTGAGCTGAAGCGAATTGTAATTCGAAGAGGCGCCGGTAGAGATTAAACCAATGCTGGCGAAGTCATTGAAGCCACCGTCCGAATAGCCGTACTGGGTGTGGGTAGGGTAGCGGAAGCTCTGCTGGTTACGATTGGTTGTTCTGCAGGTGGCATCTGCCAGGCACGCATCGTGGCCGGCCTGCGTAATCGGATTTCCCTCGATGTTGTTCTGGTTATGACGACCAAGGCTTCCAACGTAGCTAGCCCGTGCAACGAATTGCCCTGGAAACTCACGCTCGAGAGTGAGCTGGAAGTTCTCAGAGTAAGGAGAACGGAACCCTGGAGCGTATTGGCTCAGGCTGAAGGGTGTGTATATCGAGAAGTCCGGCGAAGAACCAGCGCTAGGAGGAACGAAGGGGAACTTGTTCGGGTGGATCCCACTCGCGCCGGCCCCGTTGAGGTCCTGGAAGGGGTTGGCAAAACCTGGGTTTGTCGCACCATAGTCCACCGCGCCGCTCGAAGTGAGTCCGAAGGGTGGATCCGCCAAGTTCTGTAGCGAGGTTTCTTCCTCGGTTCTGTTGTAGTAGATCCCGTAGCCGGCACGGAGAGAGAATTTCCTGGAGGCGCCTCCGGATATAAAGCCGAGGTCTGGAGCCCAGGCAAAGCCGATTCGAGGTCCGAAGTTCGAGTATCGTGTGGTCGCGCCGCTCGCATTGTTGCAACCAGGATCGCCGGGATAGGCTAGATTTTTGGGCGCAGAGGGGAAGACCTTCGACTGCACACCGGGCAGATAGCAAGTGACTCCGATGCCGTTGAACTGCGTGTTGTGGAGCGGAGTGTCGATCTGGTAGCCAAGGCCATAGGATATAGTCAGTGAGTTTGTGGCCTTCCAGGTGTCCTGGGCAAATAAATAATTCAGATAAGCGTAGGCGTTGATAGGTGCGCCTGAGCCCTGGGAGTAGGTGTTCGGGATGCCTAGCAGAAAGTCGAGAGCGACGTCGCCCGAGGTGAAGACGTTTCCCACCCCAGCGGTCGAGTTGAAGGAGAAGCTGCCGCTGTTGCGGGCATAAAACGGGTTGTTCACCTTGTATTTGCGCCCGTCGTATCCGAACTTCAGGTTGTGATGCCCGAAACTCTTCGCGATACTGTCGTTGAGCTGAAAGACCTCGTCGATTCGTGGCTGAGGTCCATTTGTGCTGAAGCCAAGTGTGAAGGCCGGTTGGCTGGAGTTCGTGCCAGCCAATGAGACTGTGGGAACACTCTGTGCTTTCGTATTCTGCGGAAAGATGGAGAAGCCAAGGCTTGAGGGAGCAACTATGTTCTGGGGCTCGACCGCGTCAAAGTTGAAGCGGGTGTAGTGAACCTCAAAGTCATTAACCGTTGTGTTGTTGATCTGACGAGTATACCCAGCCGAATACTGGTGAATCCAAGTCGTGCTCATATCGCCGAAGCCAGGGATGGTTGCACCGGAGAAGGGTAGGGTCTCAGGCGCAAAATTCTTCTGATAGATGAAGACGCCGTAAAACTGATCCTTCTGCGAGAGGTTGTAGTCAGCACGAGCGATATATTGATCCGTCGTAGTTGTCACCGTAGGGTTGAATGTAAAAGTGTTGCTCCCCGAGTTGGCTGTTGGAACGTAGTTCTTGATCAGGTTTGCAGAGACCGGATTGATGGCGCCTAAGGGTAGTTTTCCATTCAGGCCAGTGGCGCTGAAGCAGGACGCGAAGGTCTGCCCTGCGGAGCATCCAGGGATGCTGACAGTCGCCGGAATCTTGTTGCTTGAGAAGGTAGTGCCGGTGAAATTACCAGCCAGTTCATTGGCGGAGAAGACCTGCACGTTGCCGCCCGTTTGCGGCACCTTCTGCCTTATGCCCTGGTACGCAAAGAAGAAGAACAGCTTGTCCTTGAGTACCGGGCCACCGATGGTGCCGCCGAAGATATTTTGATGGAACGGCGAGGTGGCCTGGATGATTGGGGCACCTGAAGCTGTAGTGCCTATCACAGATTTCTGGAAGTAGTTACGGGTGTTCAGGAAGGTGTCGCGGTAGAACCAAAAGGCATCGCCGTGGAAGTGGTTGGTACCTTGTTTGATGGCGGTGTTGACGATCGCGCCGCTGTTACGGTCATATTCGGCGTTCAGAGGACCGGTGATGAGGTTGAATTGAGCAAGGGCGTCGATGTTCGGCTGGATGGCAATTGTGTTCAGCGGAAGATCGTTCGAGTCCGCGCCGTTGATGACGTAACCCGACTGCTGGCCCTGGCTTCCGTTTACCGAGTAGGCTGTGGAGAAGCGGTCGGCCGAGGCCTGCACGCCGGGCAGGATGAGTTCGAGTTGGGTGAAGGCGCGGCCGATGAGTGGCAGTTCGGTGATCTGGTGCGAGTCCACAATGTTGGACAGCTGCATATCCGTGGTGTTCACCTGAACACCATCGGCTTCAACCGAGACTGTGTCCGAAGAGCTGCCGAGGGTTAACTTAACCGACTCGACAAATTCCTGGTCGATATTCAAGGTAATTCCGGTGGCGGTAAAGCCTTTGAAACCGGGAGCAGCAACATTAATGCTGTAGGTTCCGATGGCAAGGGCTGGGAAGATATAGTCTCCAGCCGAATTCGAGGTCGTGGTGGTTACCACACCAGTCAGTGTATTGGTGACCGTGACTGTGGCCTTGGGGACGACGGCACCCGACGGATCGGTCACTGTTCCTTTGATTCGAGCTGTAACTTCAACTGCGTGGGCATAGCTGAACGATAGTGCGAGCAAAACTCCGAGAAGTACCCTTCGCCAAATCGAAATCTGTCTCATTGAAACGATCCCCTCAATTGTCATGTCTTGCCTCCGAGGAAGCACGTTGAGGGCCAATCCTGGGAATAGAAAATTTTGGCGAATTCTGCCTTTTTAGCTAAGCCGGGAATTCTCTTCTATGAAATATTGGATAATTCGAAAATGGAATCTACGAAACTTATTGTACCGGTGTGAATGAAGATCACTCTTGCTGCCATCGCGCCACGCCGCGTCCGCTCGAAAACAGAAGCGAGCGACCGGCTGATCGCCGACTATATAGATCGCGCCTGCCGATATGTCCCATGCGACTCTGAGCTGTTCGATTCGGAGACGTCCGTTCTCGACTGGTTAGATCGCCAGGCTGGACGCACTCCGGCGTATGCCATTCTGCTGGATAGTCACGGCCAGCAGTTCACCTCTCAAGAGTTCGCCACGCGTCTCGGCCGCGTCCGCGACGAGGGTGTCCAGCGCCTGGTGCTCGTTATCGGACCTGCGGATGGTTGGTCTCTGGCGGCGCGGCAACGGGCGAACCTGCTTCTTTCCCTTGGCCGCATGACCCTGCCGCATCAACTCGCCCGTGTCGTTCTGGCCGAGCAGGTATACCGTGCCCTGACAATCCTCGCTGGCCACCCATACCACTCTGGCCACTAGATTCGCCCACACCGTGGTCGCATCTGCGCCGATCTGTTTTATACGCCTGCTACATTTAGTCGTTTCCATGGGGAACGGGCTGCCAAATTTAAGCGGGGTCGATCCGGCTCGGATACGGTTGGAAAGGTATTTCGACTGAAAATTGCTTGCAGGTCCGGTCGCGACTCTATATCGTTTGATTCGGCACCGGAGAACGTTTACTCATGTCACGACATGCGACCACACGACGCTCCTTCCTGAAGGCGTCAACGCTTGCCGCATCCGCCGTAGCTCTCCGCGGATCGAATCTTCTCGCTCAGGCCACCCAGGCTGACGCGCGCATCGACATCCTTCCCTCTGAGCCCATCGGCACCATCTCCCCGGAGATTTACAGCCACTTCATCGAACAGCTTGGTGGCGTTATCTACGACGGTGTCTGGGTCGGCGAAGGGTCCAAGATTCCCAATGAAAACGGCATCCGCAAGGCCTTCATTGACACGATGCGGGCTGTCAAAGCTCCCTTGCTGCGCTGGCCGGGCGGCTGCTTCGCTGACAGCTACGACTGGCGCGATGGCATCGGCCCCGCCGCTAAACGCCCCGCACGGACCGGTTTCTGGGACCAGCAGGACTCGAACCAGTACGGACTTCACGAGTTCATGCACACCTGCCGCGCGATCGGGTGCAAACCCTACCTTGCCGCCGATCTGCGATCGCTTCCCGCACGAGACTTCTACCAGGAAATCGAATACTGCAACGCACCCGCCGGCGATGTTCCGTCGAACTCCGCCGCGAAGGCCCAACCTAATGCTCTGGCCGCCCAGCGCGGCGCCAACGGTGACGTTGCCCCCTTCAACGTCGATCTCTGGGGCGTGGGGAATGAGAGCTGGGGGTGCGGAGGCAACCTGAATCCCGAGGAGTACGCCGCCGAATTTCGCCGCTACACCGCCTGGACTCCGAGCTACAGCAAGACGCCTCTCCGCTTCGTGGCTGTGGGGCCTAATGGGGATGATGTCGATTGGACCACTCGCCTCTTCAAGGCGCTCTATGCCAACCCTGAGCGGCGTCACCTCTGGGGACTTTCGGTCCACTACTACACCTCGGGCAGCCCAACAAAATTCGCGGCTGGCGACGCTCTGAACTTCAATACCGACGAGTACTACGATCTGCTCACTCGGGGCAGCATCATGGAGCGCGTAGTCACCGACCACTGGCACGCCATGGGCACCAGCGAAGGCCAGCCAAAGGTTAAGCTGGTCGTGGACGAGTGGGGGGCATGGTACGGCAAGGGCACAGAGCTTGCGCCCGAGTACAACCTATCCCAGCAGTCCACCATGCGCGATGCGCTTCTGACCGGCATCACACTCGACATCTTTCAGCGCCATGCCGAAAAGGTCGCCGTCGCTGCCGTCGCGCAATCCATCAACTGCATCCACTCACTGATGCTGGCGCAGGGAGACAAGTTCACCGTCACCCCAGCCTTCCACGTCTTCCAGATGTATTTGCCGCATAGTGGAGCGCAGGCCGTGCGCGCCGAGTTCATTGCACCGAGTATTAGCAACCCGCTGGCGAATGCACCGATTCCGGCGGGCGGGAACAGCTATCGCGGATCGCTCGATGCCAGCAAAACTCTCTTGGGCCTCAGCGGGTCGGCCTCCGTCGCGACGACAGGAAATGGCAAGCGGATCACCCTCACCGTGGTGAATCCGCATCTCGACCAGCCTTTGACTACGGAGGTCGTCGTCCACGGGGCCGGTATCGCGAGCGCAACAGGTACCGTGCTCAATGAGCCCGACGTTCATGCGCACAACGATTTCGCGCATCCAAACGCTGTGAATCCGCACCCTGCAACGGTAAGCCAGCCGACGGCTGGGCGCTTGCTCCATACCTTTCCTGCAGCGAGCGTCACTACGCTAAATATCACTCTGGCCTGACACAAGGCTATTAGGCAAAAAGGGTCCGCTTACGTGGACGCCTTTCGTCGTCGGCACTGATAACAGTGTGGTCACAGTTGGAACTACTGCAACTTTCGGGTTCGTTTTTCCGTCAAATGCGCGCGTAGTCTTTCTACTGCGCATGACAGGTGAACCGATGTCCTTTCCAATGTTCTCAGCTGTCGTTTTTATCTACAGTTTGTTCTCTGCCTTTGAAGTTTCAGCCACGGCGCAGTCAACGGCCAGTCCCCCTCCGCACAACAGCCCGTCTACACCCTTCATGCCAACCCGGCGTCTACAGTAACGACTTTCTGCTGCACCCTCCACCTGTCTTCAACGTTCTGCTTATTGACCTGGTCACAATCACCATGCGCGACCAGACGTTTCTCTATTAACGAGCTCACTTAATTCCTGAACCATCTGCGGGCTGGTGAACCTCTGGCAATCTATATGCACTGGGGAGCCAACGTGATGCTTCTGCAGAACTTCACATCGGATCGGGCGCTTCTTCTCGCTGCAGTTCACCGAACTGCAAGACTGACGCAGCAGATCACGCTCACATTCAGCCCAGAGAAACTTCGTACGAGCGGCGAGCACATCTACACCTTTGAGCAACAGATCAATCTGAAAGACGGGGAAAACTATCTCCGCCTCGGCGTTTGGGACGCGAACACGGGCCAGTTCGGCACGATTCGGCTTCCCGTGGATGCTACGCGCAACGAACCCGCGAAAAAGGATACTAAATGACTAACGGGCTCAGGGACCCGCTCGACGGCGAGTGATCGTCATCGGCGATCGAGATTGAAATTTACCGTGACGGTTGTCGCTACTTCCACCGGCTGGCCATGGAGCACGTAGGGTCTATAGCGCCATTTGTACACAGCTTCTTCTGCCGCACTGCGGAGACGTGAATCACCCTCCATCACGTGGAGGCGTTTCACAGTACCGTCCTTCGAGATGAGGGCCTGCATCACTACCTCCCCTTCGACCCTGCTCATTTTTGCGACTTCGGGATAGGCAGGGACCCGTTGCACGATGAGATTCTCATCCATGACAGAGGGGTTCACCCTTACGGCCCCCGCAGACTCGGCGCTCGCTATACCGTCGGCTGTTGTTTGAGGTACTGCGCGATCGGTTGTCGTCCTATGGCTGCCTGGGTCGGAGTTATTTTCAACAGCCTGCGGCACTGGGAAAGAAGTTTTCTGCTCCGGCGGACTCGCCGGCGACGGAGGAGTTGAAGTGCCTTCGAGGGCAGATTGCACAGGAGGCCGGCTTGGTTCCGTCCTCACTGGAGGCTCTGCAGGAGAGGATGAAGGTGATGTAGCGGTCCGATTTGATGGCGTCACCGGGCCATAGCTGTGAAGCTGGCGGACTACGAGAGCAAATCCCTTCCGCAACAGCGTGGGGTCTCGATAGATCGCGAAGGCTGCTCCAACCAACAGCAGCACGAACAACACGGGGGCTTTGCCATATACCTGTGGCGGAGAATAGTGCTCCAGCGGAATACGCATGGGAACATCGTCATCGTCCTGTGCCGGATCATTTTTTGACGGCATTGAGACTTCAACGGGAGGCGGGGCAGACTCCAAGACGAGCCTGGTCCTTCCCATACGCCTGAGGCGCAGCTCTTCGAACTCTTCTGCTGAAAGCGGTTCCTCTAAGGACCGACGAGTGACGGCGGGGGCGATGGTCCCCGGCTCTCCCTCGGCCGGGGGTTCTAGTTTGCTGATTCTCTTGTCGATGTTGTCGAAATACTGTTGGACGAGCCTGGTGAGTTCGAGCCGCAGAAGTGCCTCGTCAAGTTGCGGGGGCGGGGTAGCCGACAAGACGGCCGAAGGGGAAGCTTCTCCTTCCAGCTTCTCGGGGGCGGGAGGCGCTTGCCTTTCGTGCACGGAAGGCGCTTGATTTTCGTTCGCCAGCTTCTCCGGCGCTTGGGAGACTTGCTTTCCGTTCGCGGTAGGCGCTTGCTTTGTGGCAGCGGGGATGGGCGGAGGATTTGATGGATTTCCTAGTAAGTCCTCGGCATGCGCAAATTTGTCCAGATGTTTGTCGGCTCGCTGTGAAGTGGGCTCACTCCGCGGAAATGGGGCCATCACAACCTGACTCTGTTCGGGACTCTGAATGTCCACGCCCGCCAACAAGGCCCGCAGATCATTGACGGTTCGCTGCGCTCCGCCATCCTGCTCTGAAATGTCAGAATCTGTAATGCCTTCGACGATGACGCCGAGCGTCTGATCGTCAGAAAGCTCACCGCCCTCTCGCTCGCTCACTTTGCCGATAAAACCCCAGAAGTCCATGGCAAGGTGTCTGTCGTCGATCAGCTTCCGCAGAAAGGCGGGGAGTTCCTTGCGCGATCCGACGTGGACGCCGTGCAACATGCAGATCGATCGAAATTTTCTAACGTACAGGTCGAAGCGTTCAGGCTTCTGCACGCTGTTTGCGTAAGCAGACATCATGTCACCTTGGATGCCGAAAATGGCCCTTTGTTAGCCGATGAACCCGACCCGATGTCCAGCTTCGTATGCTGCCAACTTCACTAACACTATGTATTTTCAAGGGAAATATCTCGGTGTTCACCGAATCCGTGTTTGATTCAAGGCAGATAAACCCAAAAAAAATTGCTCAAGTCGCTTCCAGCCAGAAGGCCAACCCAGACTTTGCTGGTAAACCCTTTGTATCGAGGAGCTTGTCCGCTGCTCCACACCATGTCGCTCAAAATAAGCGACTTATCAAAAACTTCTGTGGAGACCGGATTTTGGTCTGTCATCGATACAATAATCGAGGCACCTCCGGGAAGGCAAGCAGGCATGAGCTGGTTCAAACGCGAAGACCATGAGATCGTCAACGACTCGGAGAAGACTGTCCGCACCGAGGGCCTATGGATCCGCTGTCCTGATTGCGGCAAGATTCTGTTTAAGGCGGAACTCGAAGCCAACCAGCAGGTCTGTCCGCACTGCAGCCACCACTTCCGCATCGACGCCCGCACCCGGATCGAGAACCTGCTTGAACCTGGTTACGAGTTGGTTGATCTCGGACTCCGCTCGACTGACCCATTGGACTTCACCGACCTGAAGCCTTACAAGAAGCGGCTCGCGGAAGCCCAGAGGAAGACCGGCCTCGACGACGCGATCATCAATGCTGTGGGCAGGCTGGGCCAACATAATGTCGTCGTCAGTGCGATGGAGTACAACTTCATCGGGGGAAGCATGGGTTCGGTAGTCGGCGAGACCATCGCTCGCGCCGTGGACCGGTCGCTCGCCACCCGGCATCCTTTGATCATCGTGGCCGCCTCTGGAGGTGCCCGCATGATGGAGGGCATCGCCTCGCTGATGCAGCTCGCAAAGATTTCCGCTGGGCTCGCCCGTATGGATGACGCGAAGATTCCCTATATCTCCGTAATGACTGATCCCACTACCGGCGGCGTCACCGCGAGCTTCGCGATGCTCGGCGACCTGAACATCGCCGAACCGAACGCGCTGATCGGCTTTGCCGGTCCTCGCGTGATCGAGCAGACAATTCGTCAAAAGCTCCCCGAGGGCTTTCAGCGCTCCGAGTTTCTGCTCGAGCATGGCTTCCTCGACGCTATCGTCCCCCGCAAAGAGATGAAGCAGTACCTCTCCCAGGCGTTGAGTTGGATGACAACGTAACCTGCTCGCACGAAAACAGGAGATATCGATGATTAGGCGGTTATTGCTGATCTGTGCGTTAACCGGGACGGCGTTCGTCCAAGGTGTCTTCAGCGCTCCCACTGGAAATCAGACGATCGCCCAACCTGATGGAACCACTTTTACACCGAGTTCCTTGGGCTTCGTACTCTATGCCGACAAGTGTCCTGGCACAGACATTGGAATGAAGATCAATGCTTGCGCCGCGAAACTGCCTATATCGGGCGGTTATCACGTGGGCACAATCATCCTTCCCAACACTTCCAACGACACCGCGGACGCCGTCTGGGCAACTACGGTTCACATTGGACCGGGAGTGAATCTCACCGGTCAGGGTTTGCTTGCCAGCAGTTTTCACTGCATCGTCGCTGGCGATTGTCTCGTGCATGACGAATCGGCTGCCAGCGGAGTCTACGCACATACCACTGGCGTCACCTCTGTCTATCAGGGCTTCACCATCACCGGTAACGGAGTAACCGGCCAGAACATCTTCCACTTCAAAGACGCGGTGAATCTGACCGTCAGAGACGTGGGAGCTGATGGCGCAACGGCCGCAGGCAGCGCATGTTTCCTGTTGCATGATGTGAAGTATTGGACCGAGAGAAATACGTTTGAGAACGTGTCTACTCTCTATGGGTGTGCCATCGGATGGCGGTTCATCACAGATACTGGGAACAAATACAATCCGCACCCAAGCTTCGGATATAACCGATTCCTCGATATAAAAGCCAACCCAAACAATGGCCAGACAGCGTTTTCCTTTGAAGGCAATTCCTACATCTATGACTGCACCTTCAGAATGACAATTAACGCCGACCAGAACGCTCAGGCGATGATCCATATGCAGGACGCGGCATGGTTCTATGAAAACGAGCTGCACATGTTTGGTGAAGGGTCAATGGTCTACACCCTGGATATAGGCGCAAAGAATCAATTTACCTATGTTGGCCAAATCAACGTCGGTCCTCAAACCAATCATTTTGCCGCGGGCTCTGTTGTTACCCGCTGGGGAGATGACGGAGGGTATGGCCCCGACATCCAGACCGATTTCTTTAATGCAATCCGTTGGGGAAAGCCTGTAGTTCTTGCTAGTCGAACCAACCTCAATAACGTGGCCTTCTGTGGGACTTATACTGGCGCCAATTTGGTCAATGCTCCCGCCGTTTTGGGTACTGCGAATATTAAAATTGAAGTGATTTGTACTAGCGCTGCTGGCTACGCTACCCAGATTGCCTACCAGATGGAGTTTGCCGGACTCCGTGACCCGGCTACTGCCTCTCCGCGCGTATTTCAGAGGGTGCAGCATGCTGGCGCATGGGCTCCGTGGCGAGAGATGGCGTGGGTGGATCAGGCCCCGCTTACCGGTACAACCGGGGCTCTTCCTCGCGCAGCGATTGCCTCGGCGTCCTGCACGAATCTAACGGCCTCGATTACTGGCGCAACCTCCAGCATGACCGTATCAGCAACGCCGGCTTCGACTACGCAGCTGATAGCGGGCCTTCATTGGGACACTGCCTATGTAAGCGCTGCCGGGACCGTAACTGTGCCTGTTTGTAATACCACGGCATCACCTATAACACCGAACATCACGCCGACCTTCAATGTCCGCTTAATTCCATAGAGCTCATAGAACAAGTCGACGAGCTATCGGAGCTATCCACTCAAGACAATTCGGTTGCTACGACTCTCTTTCCGCGGGGGGTCCGAAGGTATGCCGCTACACTTGGAGCGAATGCAATCTGCCACTCCCTCTCGAACAGCACTCCGCGTAGCTCTGCGTCGCGCGGCGCACCAACTCTACGATGCACCGCCGCTCGTTCTCAACGATCCCATCGCTGTTCCGATCCTCGGAGCCGCCTATTCCGAAGAGCTTCGCCGCACGCCCACCCGTCCTGACCGTCCGTTCTCCGTCGGCCTTCGCGCCTTCCTCGTCGCCCGCAGCCGGTACGCCGAAGACAGTCTCGCTCGCGCGGTCAAACAGGGCACCACGCAGTATGTTCTTCTCGGCGCCGGCCTCGACACCTTCGCTCACCGCAACCCTTACCCGCACCTTCACGTCTTCGAGGTCGACCACCCCGCGACGCAACAGTGGAAGCGCGAGCTCCTCGAAACCGGCAGCTTTCCCACTCCTAAAAATCTCACCTACGTCCCGGTCGACTTCGAACGTGAGTCGCTTCCCGAACAGCTTCACGCCGCCGGCTTCGACTCGCAAGCGCCGGCATTCTTCGCATGGCTCGGAGTCGTGCCCTATCTCACCATCGAAGCCTTCCGCTCCACCCTCAAGGTCATCGCTGCACAGCCGCCCGGCAGCGGTGTTGTCTTGGATTACAGCCAGCCGCGCTCCGCACTTCCTTTCCTCGAAAAGCTGGCACACGACTCTCTCGCCGCGCGCGTCCAGCTCGCCGGAGAGCCTTTCCGGCTCTTCTTCACCCCGCCCGAAATCGCCGCCGAGCTAACCGCCTTCCGCAATCGAGAAGACCTCGGTTCCGACGAGATCAACACCCGCTACTTCGCCAACCGGACCGACAACCTCAAACTCCTTGGCTCCGCAGCCCGCTTCCTCAGCGCCTGGCTATAGAGTTTTTGCGACCTCTTTCTTTGCGACGCTGAACGCGCCGAGACATTGGTGTACTGTGTTGTCATCCTGCAACATCGGTCCTTGCACGCTCTCTATCTCTCGTCTTTCGAGGTTTCCATGCCCCGCTCTTATACCGTTGCCCTCGTGCTCTTCGCTGCCTGCGCCTCAACGGCAATCGCCTCCGGACCGGGAGACCGCGTGCCAACTGATCCAAAGAGCATCGTCTCGGCGACCCACGCAGGGGCCGCGCCGGTCAACGTGGCAGGGTTGCTGCAGACCACCAGAATCAGCGGCACTACACTCTCCCCCGACGGCAGTCACATCGCATACATCGGCAACGCCTCGGGCCGTCTCAACCTTTGGGTCATGAACGCCGACGGCACCGGCGCAAAACAGCTTCTGAAGTCAAACGATCGCCAGGCCTCTCCCACCTTCACCCACGACGGCAAGGAGATTCTCTATATACAGGACAAGGGCGGTGACGAACTCTACGACATCTACGCCGTTCCGACCGCTGGCGGCGAGTCCCGCAACGTCACCAACACCGACCACACCAGCGAGACCGATCCGCTCTTTTCGCCCGACGGGGCCACGCTCGCTCTCGGAAGCAAGGACAAAAGTACGGCCTATACCAACGTCGCTGTGATGGCGTGGCCCTCAGGCGCAATTCGACTGCTCACCCACGAAACCGACCCGCAGGCGCGGTGGAATGTATCCTGCTGGAGTCCCGAGGGACACTCCATCTTCGCAGTGCGCGAGGTCGGACTCGAAGATTCTGACGTGTACCGCATCGATGTCGGCAGCGGAAAGGCGGAGAACCTGACCGCACACCAAGGCAAGGAACTCATCTCTGTCAGCGACGTCTCGCCCGACGGCAAAACTCTGCTTGTGAGTTCGAACCGCAAGGCGGGCTACGACAATGTCGCGCTGTTCAACCTCAAATCGAAGCAATGGCGCTGGGTTACCGACACCCAATGGATCGCCCGTGCCGGCGAGTTTTCGCCCGACGGCAAGACCTTCACCTACGGCATCAACGCCGATGGACGAACCACGATCTTCTTTGCGGATACAAAGACATTGAAGGCCAGCAACCGCAACGTGCCTCCCGGTCTCAACAACGTCGGCGCCAGCCCAACCCCATTTACCTCAGACGGAAGTTATCTCCTCAGCCACGAAGACTCCACCCATCCCGCGAACCTGTACATGCTGCACCCAGGCGGTGAGTTGAAGCAGGTTACTCACAACGAGAGCCCGGCACTCGCCTCGGCCGCTCTGCCCACATCGCAACTCGTCGTCTACAAGAGCTTTGATGGCAGGCTCATCTCCGCCTTCGTCTGGATTCCCTTCAACCTCAAGCGCGACGGCACCGCCGCTGCAGTGGTGATGCCGCACGGCGGCCCAACCGGCCAGACAGTAGACTCCTTTAACGGACGGGCCATGCTGCTGGCCTCGCGCGGCTTCGTCGTCATCGCACCCAACGTGCGCGGTTCCACCGGCTATGGCATGGAGTTCCAGAAGGCCAATTACAAAGACCTGGGCGGCGCAGACCTCAAGGACGAAATCGCAGGGGTCGACTTCCTCAACGCGAGCGGCTTCGTCGACACAAAGAAAATCGGCATCTGGGGCGGCTCTTACGGCGGCTTCATGACCCTGATGGCCATCGGCAAAACACCCGGCGTCTGGGCCGCTGCAGTGGACGAGTACGGCATCCTGAACTGGTACACCATGCTCCAGCATGAAGATCCCCGCCTCCAGGAGTACGAAAAGAGCCTGCTCGGCGATCCTGAGAAGGACCGCGCTGTCTATGAGGCAACTTCTCCGTTGAAGTACATCCGCGACGAGCGCGCCCCATTACTTGTTCTCCAGGGTGAGCGCGACATTCGCGTTCCCCTCGAAGAGGCCCAGCAGGTCGTCGACATCCTCAAAAAGGAAGGCCGCACGGTTGATGCCGTCTACTACCCTGAGGAGGGCCACGGATTCATCAAACGCGAGCACCAGATCGACGAACTGACCCGTTCGGTCGAATGGTTCGAGCGCTATCTCCACAACGCGCCTCCTGGGAACGCCTCCAAATAGTCTGTTCCCATTCAAACGGAGAGAGCATGACGAAAGAGACGACCGCGATCCATCGCTGTTCCTGGGCAGAAAACGATCCGCTCATGCGCGACTACCACGATAAGGAATGGGGTGTTCCCGAGCGCGACAGCCGTGCGCTTTGGGAGTCCCTCATGCTCGACGGCTTCCAGGCCGGCCTCTCATGGCTCACCATCCTCCGCAAGCGCGAGGCCTTCCGCAAAGCCTTTCGCAACTTTGATCCAAAGAAGGTCGCACGCATGGGTGAGGCCGACATAGCCCGGCTTCTTCAGAATGAAGCCATCATCCGATCCCGCGCCAAGATCGAAGCGACCATCAACGGAGCGCGCGTTTATGTCGCCATGGCCGACGCCGGTGAGGACTTCTCAACGTGGATCTGGCAGATGGCCGGCAACAAACCCATTCAAAACCACGGGCCCATTCCCGCAAAAACTCCCCTTTCCGAAGAGATCTCGGCGGCGCTCAAGAAGCGCGGCTTCAAGTTCGTCGGCCCGGTCATCGTCTACGCCTGGATGCAGGCCTGCGGCATCGTCAACGACCACACCCCCAACTGCTTCCGCCGCAAAATCCCGGGTGCCCCATGATCCCCGAAGGACGAAGTCCGCAGGGTATCATGGGGTTCTTGCTCCAGCAGTTTCGCCGTCCCCACGGCGATGAGTTGAACCCAAGCCAACCGCCTCCTCATCGCCATTCCCAAAACTATTTTCTGCGTTTTCAGCCCAGAAAACGCATGTCAAGCCCCGAATCCACTTAAGTTGTCGCCTATCAGCAACATTCAATTGGCACGTTAGTTACCTTCAACCCGTTATAATAAAGATATAGATCGAAGACAAGCAGCTCCGGACACCTTCCGGGGCTTTTCTCATTTAGAAAGAAGACTTTGGCGGAGCCGCCTTTGAAGATCAAGACTTTAGAGACAGTCCGCAGACGAAGTCCAGGATTAACTGATTTGTTATGAACACTTTGCGCAAATTAAGTAGGGTGGGTGGACCCGCCGAAGGGACTCGGCCCCCCAAAAACCAAACCCCTCCCAGAGGAGGGGTCTGCTTTCAACATGGAAACTGCCTACTTCGCCGGAGGAACCGCATTCGGGTAGATATCCGGAATCGGCGCCGTTTGCTTCTTCTCCAGTTCAGGATGGGGGAATGGTTTGCGCGGCATCATGGCCTCACGCTCGCTGGTGTTGTAGAGGAAGATCGCCTCGAGCACCGCACCCTGCTCCAGATCGAGCGCGTGCAGCCGATCGAAGGTGTCCATGTCCGAGTGGTGAGTCCGCGTGTCATAGTCCATCGGGTCTTGAATGTACTGGAAGCCCGGCAGACCAACTGCATCGAACGACAGGTGGTCGGTGCCGCCCGTGTTCCGGTAGGAGATGGTAGTGACCCCAAGATCCGCGAGGGGAGTGATCCACTGCCGGAAAATCGGAGCGACCGCAAAGTTCTCCTGCGTATACACGCCGCGCACCTTGCCCGTTCCATTGTCGAGGTTGTAATAGGCGTCGAGCGTCTCCCACTCCTTGGTCGTTGTAAGCTTGCCGCGCTGGCGCATGAAGGCGGGCACGTTTGGATCGGGATGCTCCGGTTCGGCGAAAGTGCCGAAGTGATTCTTCACATATCCCTGCGAGCCGAACAGCCCCTGCTCTTCACCCGACCACAGCGCAATCCGAATCGTTCGCTTCGGCCTGATATTCAGCGCCTTCAGGATGCGCACCGCTTCCATTGCCATGATCGAGCCCGCGCCGTTGTCGGTTGCGCCCGTGCCGGAGATCCAGCTGTCCAGATGGCCGCCGACCATCACGATCTGGTCCTTCAACTTCGGATCCGTTCCTGGGATTTCGGCGACGGTATCGAACCCATGCTCGTGATCACCGCTGACCTTCGTCTCGATGTTCACTTCGAGTGTCACCGGCACATGGTTCTGCAGCAACCGTCCGAGACGGTTGTAATGCTCGATCATCATCACAGCATTCGGAATCGTGACCGCGTTCGCCTTCACCTGCGCGTTCCGAACGATGTTTGCGCCGTTGTCGTCGAAGATGATGCCGGTCCCTCCGCCGTTACTGCTGTCGCGAGTCGGAGTAATGATCGCGGCCACATGCTCCTCTGTCATCATTTTCACGGCGGCCGCACGGAGCGCAGTCAGGCGCGCGCGCTCTGCCAGCAACTGTTGAAGATTCGGCGTTCCGCGACGTCCTTCTCCCGTGGGATACGTCTCCATCTCTTCCAGCTCAGCCGTTGTGTACCGATGAAACAGCGGCTCGGTGATATCCGGCGTCGGCCGCATCGCACCTAGCAGAACGATCTTGCCGGCCAGCTTGCCTTTAAATTTATCGAGGTCCTTTTCGCTTTGCAGGTCAACATACACGGCCTCGCCCGTCACCGGCCCATTCGTCGAAGGTGACCACGGCGCGGCCTGCATCCACAGCGGCTCGGGGTCAGGCGAGACCATCCGGGCCCAGGTGTTGATCTGCTGCCATCCCATGCCGAAGTCGCCCCAGTCCTCCAGGTGCGCGTTGGCCAAACCGATCTTCGTCAGCGTATCGCACGTCCACTGATTGGCCTTGGCCATATTCGGGGAGCCCGTCAAACGCGGCCCGATGCCGTCCGCCAGCGCGCTGCCAAACTCCATCACATGCGAGTGGTGGAACCCTTCTTCGCGAATCCGCGCGTATATTGTCAGATCGACGTTCTCGGTCGCAGGCTGCGGTCCGTAGTACGACGGCGTCGCCCCGGGAGCTGCTGCGGCATCCTTCTTGTCGGCAGAGTAAGCGGGAATAGCGAGGTTTGCGATTGTGGCCGTGCAACAGCCCCAACGCACAAAAGCATGAGCGAGTGACATGCGGGGTGGTCCTCCAGAAAATTTAGCTAGGAACGCAGAATAGCAGAACAATTTAGAGACGAGAGGGCTTCCGCTATTGTTTCGTCCGTGCAAACTGCTGTGAACTTAGGACTTGCGAAGTTGCCGTCGCACCCAAAGGGTTCCCAGATACGCCAGCGCCGCCAGCAGCACCAGCACTCCTACTGGAATGCCAACTCGCTTGTACGTCAACGCAAAATCGACGGCGTGGTGCGTCGCTGTGTTGTAGATCAGAACTCCGAAGATGGCAAAGAAGGTGGCCGCGAAGAACGCGGCAAACCCCAGCGCAAAACTCATCAGCAGGCTCGTAAACCATCCCAGATCGCCCAAAGGAATTCCAAACAAATAACCCGAGCCCGATGTCCGGGAAGAGACCGAGTTTCCATGCTGCGATGCGTGCGCCATACCAGTAGAATACTGCTTTATGGCAGAAGGTGTTCAAAGCGACTTAGTCCAGGCAACGCAGGTCATCCATGAAGCGACGGTGCGTCATGCAACGAACGGCATGCGCTACTCCGCATTCGGCGACAACAACCTCGGCGGCAATGATCTCGAGCGCATGGTCCAGGCGGTGCCCATTGCTATTGCCGGTGCGCTTAACCGCAAGACGTATTACTTCGTTCCACTCGCTCTCAGCGACCGCCGCGGCGGCGAAGCCACCCTGGTTGCCCCGGCCTACACACCTGAGCTTGGCGACCAGGCCATCTGCCACCGAAACGTTACGCATGATGGCACTGAAGCCGTGTTTATCTCCACACGCCTGCTCGGCGACCGCTTCGCTCTGGCGTTTGAGTTCTTCATCAACGTCGGCCACGCTTTCGTCGACGTCATCGGCGTCCCCGAGGCCTTCGATCAACTCGTCTGGGGACAGGCTCTCTCGGATGTCCGGGGCGAAACCAGCCAGGACGCCTGGGAGAGCCGGGGCCTCTCTCTCGCGAACAGTGGCAAAACAGACAAGATCGACGGAAAGCCTGCTATCGATGAGAAGGCCAGGAACAACTTTCTCGAATCTGCCTTCTCCGATGCCGTCGCCATCTACCAGCTTTCTCTTGCCGTGGACTTCGACTACTCTGAGCTGCGCGAACGCGAGTATCCTCTTCTGGCCCCGCAGGCCCTCGCCGATCGGCTACGTCTCGTCGCCCGCCTCTTTCCGCCCAATCCCGCGTATGAGTTCGCGATCCGCTATCGCCGCCGGGCCTAGCGTTGTTGATTCGGCGTTGCCACTTTAGACAAGGAAAATTCGTGGATCGCATAGAGGCACATCGGTCGTTCTTCGCGAATCTAGTAACAGCCCAGGCTGGTATCCCTCCGGGCAGCGAGCTTGCCGCAGCGTTTGCATCTACTCCGCGGGAACAATTTGTCGGGCCGTCACCGTGGAAAGTGTTCACCCGGTCGGGTTATGTCGAGACGTTGACCGATGACCCAGCGGTTCTGTATCAGGATGTTGTCGTCTCGCTGGGCAGCGAAGGACATCTCAACAACGGACAACCTACCCTGCACGCCATCTGTATAGCAGCATTGGCTCCAAAGAAGGGGGAACGGGTCGTCCATGTTGGTGCAGGCAGCGGCTACTACACGACGATCCTCGCAAAACTGGTAGGGGAGAGCGGAGCGGTCGACGCCTATGAGATTGAGCCGACGCTTGCGCAGCGTGCCACCGACAATCTCGCTGCGTTCCCCAATGTAACGGTGCACGCCCGATCCGGAGCAGAGGGAACGCTTCCTCCATGCGATATTCTCTATGTGAATGCCGGGGCAACCGAGCCGTTAGCCGTTTGGCTTGGCGCTTTACGTCCCCAGGGACGGCTGCTCTTTCCCATGACGCCCGATGGGGGCGTCGGAGCTATGCTGCTCGTCACCAGGCGAGAAGATGGAAGCTTTACGGCTCGCTTTCTCTTACAGGCACAGTTTGTTCCCTGCATCGGGGCGAGAAGCGAGGCGACGCAACAAAAACTCGCCGAAGCGTTTCGGAACAGCGATTGGACTAAAGTGAAGTCACTGCATCGAAACGGTGAGCCGGACCATAGTTGCTGGGTTTCCGGTCCCGGCTGGTGGCTTTCGACAAACTGAGCCAGACTCCGCCAGCCGCCTCAGCATCACACAGTTGTTGACCTCAGCAATGGAAGTAAAAACACAACCGAAGCTTGCAGGATGAATCCAACTGAAGTGGAGAGAACAGATGCCGGTGATTAGAACCTGCAAAGCATGTGGCCAGAAAAACCGCATCGCCGCCAGCCGCTTGGCGGACACCGGGCGTTGCGGTGCTTGCAAAACACCGTTGCCTCCGCTCGACGAACCCTTGCAGGTGGACACTGCACTGTTCGACGAGATTGTCCAGAACGCGCGCGTTCCCATCCTGGTCGATTTCTGGGCTGACTGGTGTGGTCCATGTCGCGCCGCCGCCCCGGAGGTGGCGCTCACCGCAAAGGATATGGCAGGTCAGACGGTCGTCCTGAAGGTTGATACAGATAAGAATCAGCAACTCGCCTCACGATATGGTGTCCGTGGTATTCCGAACTTCGCCGTGTTCTCGGCCGGAAAGCTCGTAAGGCAGCAGGCCGGACTTGTTGGTCACGAGGTCATGGAAGGGTGGCTTCGTTCCGCTGCGTCCATGACATCTGTCTAGATCAGCATTCGTGCGGTCTGATGGCAGCGCCTGGTGAGGCCCTTGCATTCGCAATCAGCTCTCGTTTACCAGTCCCGCCCGTGCTGAGGAATGCGCCCACAGTCGCCTTCGGTGAGGTAGCAGCGGAGTAACCCGCAGACCACAGTGCACGCTGCGCCAAGGATCATGTACGGGATACCTGCGGTAATCCGGCCTGTGAAGTAGGGAAAGAGGAAGACACCGACTCCTGCATACATCAGAATCGTCAGGACAATTCGTAGGATGCTTTTGGACATGGTCTACTCCATGCGGTTAGCCAGATGCCGAGTCTCAAAACGACCGGAACTTTTACTGTATGTCCGCTTTAGCCTCCCGGGAATGCCGAATAGCCTCAGCAGAGCTTACAGTAACGCACATCCTACTCCAAACGCACCTAATTAGGCCACACTTCCCTAGGCCCCCTTGTGTAGATCGCGGCGCTTCAGGCAAGTGGCCGTCCGCAAGCGAACACGGATTCATGAAACTGGACAGCCGTTGGGTCCAGCCGGAATGCAATACTCGCGCTATTTCATTGTGGCTGGCTCAGTTGGACGCTTCGAGGCGGGACGGATCTTTGGCCGCTGAATTGCAAACATCTATGGCTCATAGAACACACACGGAGGCTTCTATGGCGCATTTTGAACGGATTCGCGACCTGATTTCCGGGCCGTTTAGTTTCGAGATTATCGCGCAGCGAACAGCGGCGGGATGGAAGCTGGTCTCGATCGAATGGAGGCGAGAGTTGCCCGATGCGGAAGCGCCAAGCGAAGGCGCATTCAGCGAGGACATTCCCTACGGCTTGCGCATCTCCGACGACTGCCAGCGGCTGGAGATCGAGCCGACCGAAAACCAGGCGCTCCTGCTGATGATGGATTTGCTTGGTCAGGACTTTTCTTATTCGCACATCGTCAGCGACCTGAATGAAAAGGGCTTTCGAACGCGGGAGGGCAAGCCGTGGAGCAGAGTGGCGGTCTTCAACATGATGCCGCGTCTTATCGAGGTGGGCCCGCGCCTGTTCTCCAGCGAGCAGCGGAGAACACGGCAGCAGAGGGTTTGAGGCTGCTGCCGGGGGAGGCGGCTACCCTGTCACAATACCCATCGCCAGCACAGCGCATAGGATCGCGCTTGCATCCTCTAGCAGAGCCACGAGCCAATCCTTCCAGCCAAGCCGCAGCACTAGTTCGCGCCGAACCAGGAATCCGCCGAAGGTGCCGATCAAAGCGCCACCCACACCCAGGATAGTTCCCTCGAACTCCGACCCATTCAGACCTGCCGCCGCGATCGCGCCGACGAGACCGCCAATCACGACCCTCACGAGCAACGGTCCCGGGGCGGTCCGGTTAGGCGTTTTGGGCAACTTATCCGCGACAAACTCGCCCAGCGCCAGCACAGTGAAAATGATGGCAGTCACCAGCTTCGCAGCCCATGAGGCCCAGGTTCCATCCAGCGACAGATCGCCCCGGTAGGCAAACCAGCAGAGCACCGCCAGGGCGGTCATCGATCGCATCCCCGTGACGAGGCCAAGCAGCGGAACGGCAATCAGCCACGTCAATATCGCCATCGCCATATAGCTTCTCCTTTCTGCCGGAAGGTGCCGGGGGCGCAGCCTTCAAACCAGAACTATACTCGCAGATTGTTCGCTGGCAATGGCGGATGTATCAACCTCGGCATGCATAAGGCGCAGCCGACCGCGTATTTCCATTCAAAATGCGCCCTCATACCGGTTTATTTTTTGCGCAGCCAGCTGTACAGCGGGAACCTTTCGGCCATCTCGAGCACTTGCCCGCGAATCTGCTGCAGCTTGGCTGCATCTGCCCTATGCTCGAGCGCCTCGGCGATCCAGCTAGCAATGACGCGCATCTCCGGCTCTTTCATTCCGCGCGTGGTGAGCGCCGGGGTTCCGATTCGAATGCCGCTGGGCTTCATTGGGGGATTGGTGTCGTAGGGGATTGCGTTCTTGTTGATAGTGATGCCTGCCTCTCCTAATGCGTGTTCTGCCTCGGAGCCCAACATTCCCTTCTGAAACACGTCGATCAACATCACGTGCGTGTCCGTTCCGCCGGAGACGATGCGATAACCCGCGGCGGCGATAGCCTCGGCGAGGACCTTTGCGTTGGTGACAACCTGGTGAGCATAGGTCGCGAACTCCGGTGCAAGCGCCTCTTTGAAGGCTACGGCCTTTGCTGCAATGACGTGCATCAACGGACCGCCTTGCTGACCAGGAAAGACGCTGCGATCAATGCCTGCGGCGAACTCCTGATGGCAGAGGATCAATCCGCTGCGCGGTCCACGCAGGGTTTTGTGGGTGGTTGTGGTTACGACGTGTGCGTGAGGAACGGGTGATGGATGCACGCCGCCAGCGACGAGACCGGCGAAGTGGGCCATATCGACCATGAGATAGGCGCCGACTTTGTCGGCGATGGCGCGCATGCGCGGGAAGTCGAACTGGCGTGGATAGGCGCTGCCGCCGCCTACGATGACCTTTGGCTTCTCGCGTTGCGCGGTTGCTTCGAGCTCGTCGTAGTCAATGGTTTCGGTGTCTTTGCGGACTTGATAGCCGACGATGCGGTAGAGTTTGCCGGAGAAGTTGAGCTTGTGGCCGTGGGTGAGATGGCCGCCGTGGGCGAGATCGAGGCCTAGAATGCAGTCGCCTGGATTTAGCAGGGTCATGTAGGCGGCGGCGTTGGCCTGAGAGCCGGAGTGGGGCTGGACGTTTACGTGATCCGCATTAAACAGGCGTTTGGCGCGGGTTCTGGCGAGGTCTTCGACTATGTCGGCGTATTCGCAGCCTCCGTAGTAGCGCTTGCCGGGGTAGCCTTCTGCGTATTTGTTGGTGAAGACGGTGCCTGCGGCCTCGAGGACGGCGCGGCTGACGAAGTTTTCGGAGGCGATCATCTCGAGGCCTTCGTGCTGGCGTTTCACTTCATTTTCAATCTGTTGGGCGATTTCGGGGTCGGAGGCGGCCAGCGGGGCATTCAGGTCGATGGGCATGAGGTTATTTTATGTCACTGTTTTTGCAATTTTTTTCTGAGGAGGAGATAGGGTGGGGATTGGGGGTTTTGCTGTGTTTTTTAGGGGAGTCGCGGGAAAAGCGGTGTTTTTAATGTGGTGTTTTTATGGTGAGTTTATGGTGAATTGCGTGGTTGTTGTGGAGAAAAGACACCACGTTTCGTGGAGGTTAAAAACATGCCACGAATTGGAAGTTTATTTTCGCGCCGGTGTGGAAAAGCCGCGTGGACTGTTCCGTATTTGGGAATGGTGCACCGATGGACTCAAGGGACTTCGATTCTTTGCTCTGATCCGTGCGCCGTTGTCGTTATAGTCGGAGAGGGTGATTGCCGTGCATGTGTGGATGATGGGCGTTGGTTTCATCGTGTTGTTTATGACACCGTTTTTCATCGCGGTGCATACAGGGGACGAGGATTCGGACGACTAGCCTAAGTTTGAGCGAATCGAACTTGTGGGCGGAGTGGGCTAAAAGGTTCTGACAATGTGGGCGAGTCGAGTGCTTCGGGATCCTTCGCTCCGCTCAGGATGACAGCAAGAACTGACAACGGCAGGACAGCAAGAGCAGACGACGGCAGGACAGCAAGAACAGACAACGGCAGGACAGCAAGAACATACAACGCGGAGAGCAAAGACAGGCGCCGGCGGCTACAAAGACAACGCGACGGCTGTAGAGATGATCGGACGGGCTAAGAAATGTGACGGGCATTAAAGGTAACCCGACCGGCTATGAGAAAACGCACGTGCTGTCGACGTCGCCTAACTATTGGTTTTTGCGCTCGGCCAGGCGTTTGAAGGAGCTGTAGATGAAGGAGCCCAGGTACCAGCCGTCGAGGTATTTGTAGGGAGTTTCGCCGGTGGTGTAGTGGCCGCAAGGGAGGACCTTCGAGACGTAATCGATTTTGAGGGCGTCGAAGTTCTTGAGGACGTCGAGCGAGTACTCGAGGGGGAAGGTCAGGTCGTAGGTGGCGTGGACGACGAGGGAGCGCTTGGGGTGCGTTGCGAAGCGGTCCATGTAGGACATGGGGCTGACGATGGAGAAGATCTGGCGGACTTGATCTTGCGTGAGGCCTGCTTGTTCGAAGGCGGCGCGGATGTGGCGTGTGCTCTGGCCCGTCCAGACTACGTCGCCGAACCAGGTGGAGGCGTGGTTGAAGGCGCAGACCTGGAGGCGCGGGTCGAATGCGGCGGCGATGAAGGCGTAGCAACTTCCGAGCGAGGTGCCGAGGACGCCGAATTGTTCGTAGCCTTGCTGCTGAAGCCAGTCGATGCAGCTGCGAATGTCGACTACGGCCTGGCGGCAGGCCGCGGTGGTGCGGCCTACGTTGGCGCTGACGGCGTAGTCGGAGCGTTCGAGCTCGGCGGGGCGGCGGATGTCGTGGTAGGGCTTGGAGAGGCGGAGGCAGGAGATGCCGAAACGGTTGAAGAGAGTGCAGAGGACGTTGTGGGAGAAGGCGTCGGCGTTCCATTGGGGCATGACGATCATTGCCTGTTCGGGCTTGCCGTTTTGGGTTTCAGCATGCGCCGGGTACCAACGAGCGTTGACGGTGTCGTTTTCGGGGTAGCGGGTGCGGACGGGTGAGGTGAAGCGGAGGAACTCGGCCTCGTCGAGCTCGCCGGTCTCGGCCTGACGCTTGATTTCGGCGTCTTCCTGGAGAGTTTCGGGGCGGACGTTGGTGGGAAAGAGTTGGGGATGGCGGGCTTCGAGGCGGAAGTCGGTGGGGGTTTGGTAGCCGAAGAACTCTTCGGCGCGAGCGACGATGTCGGCGTTGACGGCGATCATGCGGGCGAAGTCGTCGGCAGGTGGCGCGTCTGCTGCCGCTGGTGCGTGGGCGGCGGCGAGAGGGCTAAAATCCCGGAGCCAGTCGAAACCCCACTCGAGGGGGCGGACGATGCGGTTGGTGTCGCGTGTGGTGAGGGCGGTTTCCCAGGCGTACATCCACTTCGCGTAGAGCTTGGAGAGCATTATTTACAAGTTTAGCAAGGTGAGCTGAAAACGATCATTCACCTCCCAGAAGCCGACTTCGGTACTTATTTTGCGCGTCACACATCAATCGCTTCCGAGTGGCCGACCACACACCCGGAACTGGATCTTAGAGCACCATGGCGAGGTCAAAGTCCGACGCCGCGAGATCGCAAGAGCCTGCGGCGTTTCTGAGGACCTATTCCTTTCGTTCCTCGCGAAGGGGTGCCACGTAACATAGATCCGAAAGCGAAAATGGAGCGACGATGAGAACGGAATTGCTACGATTCAACGGTGCTGTTGAACGCGATCCCGCCATCGATGCGTGGATGAAAGAGCATAGAGGTGAATTGGGAGCCATCGCGCATGAGTGGTTTGAAGTGATGCGAAAATGCGGGGATGAAGTCCGGGAGATCTTGCATGACGGCTGTCCTGTTGCATGTCTGGGCGATGCGCCCTTCGGCTACGTCAATGTATTCACTTCGCACGTAAACGTGGGGTTCTTTCACGGCGCAGCGCTGCCGGATCCGGCCCGCTTGTTGCAAGGCACCGGCCAGTTCATGCGCCATGTGAAGCTAACACCGGGAACGGCCACAGACGCCGCATCGCTCAGCAGGCTCATCGAGACGGCGTATTCGGACATAAAGGCGCGCGTAGAAAACGGCTAGCTCAAAGAAACGCCTTGAAAGGTCGACGGCGGATGTGAACCCCCAGATTAGGAACGAAATGTCGGCCAGTATTTACAAATCGGCTTTGGGTAATGCTTCTCGGGTCCGCGGTTCCTGGCGATTAACGGACAATACTGAAACAATTCCAGGGTAAGGGTTGTCGACGATCCAAGCAGAACCCAGAAGCGCTCATCATGACAGATAGCACCAATTACGGCGTTCCACTCGTTCTTGGAGCGTCGCGGGTACGCAAAGGAACCAAGCCAGTACGGGAACAACCCAGCCCCCGGCAGTGAGGGATACAGGTCCATAAGAGCGAACTCAGTTTCGTGCTACGAACAATGCTACTTTGTTGTGACGTCGGATTTGCACATTCTGGAACTGCCTTCTCAACATCCTTTGCAGGTCGTCGAGTGTGTCGGCCATGTTATGGAAAACTCCCTTGTCGTTATATAGCCTGAGCAGCATTCGCCCGA
>JAOAPF010000079.1 GCA_025462755.1 Edaphobacter sp. | reverse complement strand
GAAGCGGAGTTTGCTGAGCAAGTGGGCGAGAAGGAAAAAGAGCGAGCGGAGGCCCATGACGGCCATGATGTTCGACGTGTAGGCAAGGAAGGGGTTGCGCGTGATGGAAAGGACGGCGGGGATGGAGTCGATGGCGAAGACCACGTCGGTGAGTTCGATGGCGAGAAGGGCGAGGAAGAGGACGGTCATCATGCGATGGCCGTCTTCGTGGACGAAGAACTTGTCCTGGCGGAGACTGACGGGGTGGACGCGGGCGAGCCATTTGATCCAGCCCGGCGTAGTCTCGGCCTTCTGGGCAGAGGGCAGAACGAGGCGGATGGCAGCGATGAGCAGGATGGCGGCGAAGAGGTAGCTGATCCACTCGAAGTGAGCGAGGAGGTCAAGGCCGGCAGCGATGAAGGCGCCTCGCATGACGATAGCGCCCGCTACTCCCCAGAAGAGGACCTTGGGCTGGCGGTTGGGCTCGATGTTGAAGGTGCGGAAGAGGATGAGAAAGACGAAGAGATTGTCGATCGAGAGCGACTCTTCGATGGCATAGCCAGCCAGATATTGCGTCGTACTCTGACCGCCCATGGCGTAAAAGATGAAGGCAGCGAAGGCGAGGGCGGCTCCGATCCAAAGAACTGTGGCGGCGACGGCGGTGGAGTGAGTCTTTGCCGGGCCTTGGCGGCGCGAGTAGACGAGCTCCATTCCCAGAAGAACGAGGATGAAGAGGTGAAAACCTATCCAGTGGCTGATGGGGGTTGCGCCAGGCATCTGTGTTGATGCTACAGCGCGGGAGTCTCAGATGCACGGGTCGGCGGCTGATGCGCCATTCAGACAGTGAGTCAGATTGCACGGCTAAGAGACGCTCTGCAGGCTCCAGGGTCAACCGGGGCGGGTAGAGCGTGCCTTGGCCTGATTATGGCGACTGGCTTAGCGTGAGCCCAGGACCATGGAGTAGACCGCGTACAGGACGATCGCGAGCAGCATCCAGAGGATTGAGGAGAAGAAGAGGCTGCGCACGACCTCGCCTACAGGATGGGCCTCGAAGAAGCCGGTTGAGGAGGTCCGATCAGACCCCCGATTGGTGAAGTTCTTGTCTCTCGACTGCAAGGTTGGGAACGCTGGCGTTTGCATGTTTTACCTCCATCGGCAAGGTTGAGAGTAGGACGAGCGGGTTTTGCACAGCTATCCCTCAAAGGCGTTACTGCGTGGCTCATTCGGGTCAGAATGGGAATCTGTGAGTTGCAGCTTCGGGCCTATGTTGCACAGAAATGACACAAACTGCTGGATGGGGTAGGATTTGGCGGTAATCCGCGCCATGTGGTTCAAAATTCATCGGGAGCGTTTATGAACTCAGCGATTCGTTTGATGGGGTTTGTGACGGGGCTTTTGGCGGTACCGATGGCGATGGCTCAGGCTCCTGCCGGATCTACCGGACAGTGCAAGGATGGAACTTATACGACTGTGGCGAGCAAACAGGGGGCCTGCCGGGGACATCAGGGGGTGAAGGAGTGGTATGCAGCGACGGCGCCTGCGTCAGCACCGACTCCAGCGGCTGCTCCCACGTCAGCAGCGAAGACTCCTGCGACAGTCCCGACTCCGGTGGCTGCACCAGGTCCTATGGCAGCGCCAACGGCTGCATCTCCAAAGGTGGCAACTCCAACTCCGGGTCCTTTGGCGGCTCCTACCCCTAAGCCGTCGTCTCCTTCGGCAAAGGCTGCGGCGACGCCCCAGGCGGCGGGAGGCGGTCCAGGCATGGTGTGGATCAATCCGTCGAGCAACGTCTACCACTGCTATGGGTCGACGTATTACGGCAAAACCAAGGACGGCTCGTATATGTCTGAGGTTGATGCGAAGGCCAAAGGGGCTCATCCGGATCACGGGAAGCCTTGCACTAAATAACGATATGGGGATTGGAACTAAAGACAGCGCCTCGGAATGCCTGGGTATCGGCTTCAGGGGCGCTGATTGATGAGGCGGATCATCTCGAGGAGGAGGTCGCCGGAGATCTGGAGGGATTTGGCGCTGATCTTGTCGAGGGTGTCCTGCGCGGTGTGGTGGTAGCCGTCCGGGGTGGCGTCGGTGGAGGGCCCATAGTGGGCGTCGATGATGTCCAGGACGGGCACGCCACGCTGCGCGAAGGGGAGATGGTCGTCCTCTTCGGCCTCGCGGTATTTATAGATGTTGGCGGAGTGGCCGGTGTTTTTTGCGGCAATTTTAAGCATTTCAACCAGCCACGGTGCGGAGTTTTCGCTGCGATCGATATTCAGGTCTTTGTCGGCGATCATGTCGGCGACGAGGAAGGCTTTGATCTTGCCGAGCGTGCCGTCGTTTGCCCATTTTGCGGCGAGGTGGCGGGTTCCGTAGAGGGAGTCTGAAGGTCCCCATGCCTTGACGGCCTCTTCGCCGTCGTCGAAGACCAGCCAGACGGAGTAGCCCTCAGGAGGATGGGCGCGGAGGACGTTGCCGATCTCGATGAGCAGGGCGGTGGTGGCGGCCCCGTCGTTGGCTCCATAGAACTCGATGTCGCGCAGCGGGTAGTTGGTCTCGTAGTGGCTGGCAAGGACGATGATGCCGTCTTTTTTTCCGGGATATTTGACGATGTAATTGTGCATCGTCTGGAAACCGGCTGGAGTGCTGGCGGTGAAGGTGTCGGTTTCGAGATTGCCCTTGGCGGCTTCGGCGGCGAAGTGCTGCTTGATGAACTCCTCGGCTTTCAGGTGTCCGGGCGACCCGTTGAATCTCTTGGGTGCGACTTGAAGGAGTTGTGCTGTGAGGTTGTAGGCGGTCTGACCGTTGAAGTGGGGCGCGGCTGCGGCTGTGTGCTGGGCCTGTGTGTTTGTAGCGAGAAGGAGAAAAACAAGCAAGGGCAAAAATAACCGCAGGTGCTTCGACTGTGTGATTCGCCGGGTGCGCGGACCGATGGAATAGAGGGTCATGCCGGTTTTTCCGCCTCTCTGGCTTTGCGGCGGGCCGGGTGGACGAGGAACGCAACGCCAACGCCGATCATATAGAGAACGAGCATGGGGGTGGCGAACAGGCACATGCCGATCGGGTCAGGCGTCGGACAGATGATGGCGGCAATGAGGAAGATGGCAAGGATGGCGTAGCGGATGTGCTTGATGAGGAATTTGGCGTCGACGATGCCGAACAGCGAGAGGAAGAAGATGAGGATGGGCAGTTCAAAGGTGATGCCCAGGCCGAGGATGACGGCGAGGAAGAAGCCGGTGTAGTCCTCGATTGTGAGGATGGGGTTGAAGGCCTTCCCGAAATCAAGGACTAGCACCTTGATGGCTCCCGGGAGTACCCAGCGGTAGCCGAACCACGCTCCCGAGAGGAAGAGGACGATGGTGGTGGACATGAAGGGCCATACGTACTTCTTCTCGTTGGCGTACATGCCGGGCGAGATGAAGAGCCAGATCTGATAAAGAATGAATGGCGATGCGAGAATGGCGCCGCCGACCAGGGAGGTCTTGAGATAGAGATTGAGGCCGTCAGTGGGATGCGTGAAGTTTAGCTTCAAGCCGAGGTCAGTCACCGGACGCTGAATGTAGTTGTAGAGACGAACATGAAAGATGTAGGCAACGACGAAGCCGCCGATCAGGTAGTAGACGGCGTGGATGAGCCGCTTGCGGAGCTCGGTGAGATGCTCCATGAGGCTCATGCCGGGAAGTTCGGCGCGTTCCGTTACTGCTTTGCGCGCCTTATCAATCGGGTCGAGATCAGACACGCTGAGTGGCCTCGCTGGTCGCGACTTCCGATGCATCTGTTGCCGGATCGGGATCGTGCGGGATGGAGTCGAGAACAGGGGAGAGTGCGGAGTTGCTGACGGGAAGGCCGGTGGAGGGTGGCATAAGATTCAGGTCGCCGGATGTGGCGATGGGCAGTGGCTCCGATTCAGCGGGCGTTGATTCAGCGGGCATCGATTCAGCGGCCTGGGGCTGCTCGTGCGGGTGGCCTACGAGGAACTCCTCCGTGGCTGGAGCGGCGATGGTATTTTCGGTTCCGTCTGAGATTGCCGGTGCGACAGGAGCGGCTGCTTCCATGGCGGCGATTTTTTTCCGCTGCTCCTCTTGGTCGGCGATGCGGAGCTCCTCTTCCATCTGCATGCGGAACTCGTTGGAGGCGCGGCGAAACTCCGCCATGAGTTTTCCCAGTTGGCGGGCGAGCTCGGGCAACTTCTTCGGCCCGAAGAGAAGCAGGGCGAGAAAGATGAGGATGGCGCTGTCCTGAAAGCTAGGCATAACTCAGTCCCATGATACGGCTTACGTGCGGGCGGAACAAATGGATGGAGGGTGTGGTGCTGTTGTAGAATTTCTAGTGTAGGTCCTTTGTAGTGCCGGAGCGATTCGGCAAAAAATCGCATCGTCTGGATGCGATTTTCGTCTAAAGATCGTAACTACGGCTGACGCAGCCGTGAGTAGAAGTGACAGGAGTTGCAACAACCCCGTGGATTGGGTGTCGGCTTGGGAGCCGGCACAGTGAATCCACTGCAACTTGAGCGGTGCATGCTTTCAACATCCCCGTCTCAGAGGCGAAAAGACGGTGCCGGCATCCGGCGCCAGACGACCTTGTGAGACTGAAGGCGGAGTACTTTGAACGGACTATTGGAGATCGCTTCGGCTGCGGCCGTGGCGGAAGATGATGCGGCGACGCGTTCGAGCGCCGCTGCCTGCTCGTTAGATAATTACCTTGCCCAACCGGACCATACGATGGACGACCGTATCGCTGCGGCGCGTGCCGCGTTGGGCACCGACGTCGTTCTGCTGGGGCATCACTATCAGCGCGATGAAGTGATCCGGTTTGCGGACTTTACCGGCGATAGCTACAAGCTCTCGAAGGTCGCCTCCGAAACCAATGCGAAGTACATGCTGTTCTGCGGTGTGCACTTCATGGCTGAAACGGCCGACGTGTTAGGGCAGCCCTGGCAGCAGGTCATCCTGCCGGATTTGAACGCCGGCTGTTCGATGGCGGACATGGCCGAGATTGGCCAGGTGGAAGATTGTTGGGATTCGCTCGAACGTGCGGGCCTGACGGATGCCGCTGCGGGCGGGTTGATTCCGCTGACGTATATGAATTCGGCTGCTGCGATTAAGGGTTTCTGCGGCAGGCGCGGTGGTTTGGTCTGCACTTCGTCGAATGCTCGCAAGGCATTTGAGTGGGCGTTTGCGCGGTCAGAGAAGATTTTATTTCTGCCGGATCAACATCTGGGGCGGAACACTGCGTTCGCGATGGGCATTCCGCTGAGCGAGATGGTGGTCTGGGATCCATACCAGATCAACGGTGGCCTGAGCCCGGACCGGTTGAAGGCGGCCAAAGTGATTTTGTGGAAGGGTCATTGCTCCGTGCATCAGCGTTTTCTGCCCGAGCACGTGGATCGCGTAAGGCGTGAGCATCCGGAGATGCAGGTGATTGTGCATCCGGAGTGCCGCTGGGAGGTGTGCCAGAAGGCCGATGCGATCGGTTCGACGGAACGGATCATTGAGGTGATCGAAAAGGCCCCAGCGGGTTCGAGCTTCGCCGTGGGCACGGAGATCCATCTGGTGAACCGGTTGACGAAGCGGTTTGCCCCGCTGGGCAAGCGCGTGATGACGCTGGACGATGCCGGTTGCCTGTGCACAACGATGTATCGGATTTCACCCCAGCACCTGGCCTGGGCGCTGGAAAATCTGGTGGAGGGGCGCGTCGTCAACCGCATCAAAGTGGAGGATGATGTGAAACAGTGGGCGCGCGTTGCACTCGACCGAATGCTGGAGATCAGGATTTGAGCAAAATTTTCACTTTAAGTGAAGCCCAAACACTGCTGCCGGTAGTGGAGGCTCTGCTGCGAAGGGCACAGGCTGCGGCAACCCGCGCCGGGGAGTGGGAGCAGGAGATGCAGCAGTTGAGCCACCGGATATTTCTCTCTGGCGGCATGCATGTCGATGTGGGTGTTGCGGCGCGGCGCAGGGCGGAACGCGATAAGGCCGTGCAGG
This sequence comes from Edaphobacter sp., assembly GCA_025462755.1. Lineage (GTDB taxonomy): Bacteria > Acidobacteriota > Terriglobia > Terriglobales > Acidobacteriaceae > Edaphobacter. Next base: position 8,547 of record JAOAPF010000079.1, on the reverse strand, counting down.
AGGCGAAGGACACTTTGGCCGAGATCGACTCCATCGGCGTCACGGTAAAGGATCTGGAGCAGGGGCTGTTGGACTTTCCTTCGCTGATGGACGGAAAGCCGGTACTGCTGTGCTGGAAGCTGGGTGAGCCGGCGATCGCATACTGGCACACTGAGGAGGAGGGTTTTGCTGGAAGAAAGCCCCTGGACCCGCAGGCCGGCAAGACGGAGCGATTGAATTAATTCAGTGCAGACAAGTGCGTCTCGTATTATTCGATTTCGCGCGATCGCAAAGAGGTTATGATTTCCATGGGAGTTGTCCCGTCAACGGCTCTTCATGCCGATCAGCTTTCGCATCCGTTGAAGATGTGGTCCAAATGAGATTTCTAAGAAAGCTTTCTACGCACCGCAGCGGCCACGGAACAGCGCGTGGCGCATCTTTTCCTCGATGCTGCTGGTTTCGCTCCGGTTTGGAGATCAGCCGACCATCTACGGCGTTCTGGCTCCGATTCGTTTTTTCGGTTACATCAGCTACGGGTTTTATCTCTTCCATAACCTGGGCTTTCTAGCCTTCGACCGCTTCATGGAATTTCTTGGCGTGCACCCGCAAACAGTTACGATTAGCTTTGTCTTGTTTCGTTTCGTCGGAGTGGCGCCTGTCTCACTCTTTTCTGCTATTTGTCCAGAAGGTATTTTGAGGGTTACTTTTTGCGTTTCAAAGAGCGCCTGGCATCTTACTCGTCTCGATCCAGATGGAGCGCGGAAGAAGCGGAAACTCCGCTGGAACCGACTTGTGGATAACTATATTTACTAAACGATAATATTTATCGTTTATACTTCTCTCATGTTGGTGAACGAGGCCAAATCATTTCGCGAGCTTTGCCTGGAAAACGGCATCGCGGTGACTCACCAACGTCAGGTGCTGTACGAAGTGATGAAGAGAATGCATGGCCATCCGAGTCCGGAAGAGGTCTATGCGCGAGTGAAGAAAAAGGTCCCAGCGATCTCGCTGGCGACCGTCTACAAGAACATACATTTGTTTGTTGAAAGCGGCGTCTTCCGCGAGGTGAGCATGCATCATGGCTCGCTGCGCGTGGAGATGAATGACGAGGCGCATCACCACATGGTGTGCTCGAAGTGCAAAATGATTACCGACATTGGAGAGAAGGAGCTTGGGCTGGTGTCGAAACGCGACAAACTGCCCGGCGGATTTCTGGTGGAGCGGTATGCAGTAGACGTGATTGGCATTTGTGCCAAGTGCCAACAAGCTTAGCTCGATTTTTAACCAATAGTTCGAGGTGATGTATGGCAGAACAGACGAAGAGCAAAGTAATGACGACCGACCAGGGCCGTCCGGTAGGCGACAACCAGAACTCTCTCACTGTTGGTCCGCGCGGACCCATTGTGTTCGATGATTTTCTGTTGTTCGAAAAGATGGCGCACTTCAACCGCGAGCGCATTCCCGAGCGCGTCGTGCACGCCAAAGGCTCAGGCGCGTACGGCACCTTGACCATTACCAATCCCGCTATGAAGAAGTACACCACTGCGAAGGTCTTCGAGCCTGGCAAGAAGACACCTCTCTTCATTCGCTTCTCCACCGTCGGCGGAGAAAAGGGTTCGGCAGACTCCGAGCGCGATCCGCGCGGCTTTGCCATCAAGTTCTACACCGAGCAGGGCAACTGGGACATGGTCGGCAACAACACCCCGGTCTTCTTCATCCGCGATCCGCTGAAGTTCGGCGACTTCATCCACACGCAGAAGCGCGACCCCGAGACCAACCTGAAATCGCCAACGATGATGTGGGACTTCTGGTCTCTCTCGCCCGAGTCCCTGCATCAGGTAACGATTCTCTTCTCCGACCGCGGCACTCCCGACGGCTACCGGCACATGGACGGCTTCTCCAGCCACACCTTCTCGCTTATCAACGACAAGAAGGAGCTCTTCTATGTGAAGTATCACTTCAAGACGAAGCAGGGCATCAAGAACTTCACGCGCCAGGAAGCCGACCACATGAAGTCGGTCGACATGGACCACTCCCAGACCGATCTCTTCCGCGCGATCGAGAAGGGCGACTATCCGAAGTGGTCAGTCAACGTGCAGATCATGCCCGAAGCCGAGGCTGCGACCTATCACATTAACCCATTCGACCTAACCAAGGTGTGGCCGCACGGCGACTATCCGTTGATCGAAATCGGTGAGATGGAGCTGAATCGCAACCCGGTAAACTACTTCGCCGAGGTCGAGCAGGCAGCGTTCGAGCCACGCAACGTCGCTCCCGGCATGGGCTTCTCGCCCGACCGCATGCTGCAGGGTCGCCTGATCAGCTATCCTGACGCGCACCGCTATCGTCTGGGCGTCAACTACGACCAGCTTCCGGTCAACGCGCCGAAGTGCCCCTTTGCCACCTATCACCGCGATGGCACCATGGCATTCACGGATAATGGTGGCAATAGCCCGAACTACGAGCCCAACAGCTTCGGCGGCCCAACCCAGGACTCGCGGTACAAGGAGCGGCCAACCACCTACGCCAGCGCTGAGGTGGCACGCTACGACCATCGCGAGCTGGACGGCGACTACTACACCCAGCCCGGAAACCTCTTCCGTCTGATGACTCGGGAGGCGCAGGAGCGGCTCTGCGGCAACATCGCAGCCGGACTCGGTCAGGTTGAGCAGCGTATTCAGGACCTTCAGATCAACCACTTCTACAAGTGCGACCCGAAGTATGGCGAAGGCGTTGCCAAAGCCATCGGCCGCAAGATCGAAGACATTGTTAAGAAGGAAGAGCTGGTCACCGCATAAGACCGACCGCGGATTACGCGATCAGCACGGATAAGAAATCATAAACAGAGAAACGGATTAAGGACGAAGCCTCTTGCGGTTCGTCCCTAATCCGTTTCTGTTTTCTTTAAGTTCTGGCTGCTAATCCGTTTCGTTTTGATCCGCGTTTATCAGTGCGATCCGCCGTCGGTGTTATTGCTGCGCCGTAGGCTCGGGTTTGCCGCCGGGGTTCCACTGCGGCTTCCAGGTGGAGTTGGCGAGCCACCGGATGGGGCTGACCATGGAGGCGATCGCCTTGGTCATGTGGTTGAAGTCGATAGTGCTGAGTTCATCGCTCGGCTGGTGGTAGTCCTTGTGCAGGCCGAAGCTGGAGACGGTCTGGGCGACGATACCCTGCTGGGCCAGCGCGTAGTTGTCCGAGCGCCGGAAAAAGTTTTGTGTGGGGTGGGGATCCTTGACGAGATGCGCGCCGTGTTTCGCCAACTCCGGACCGAGGTTGGAGCGTTCGAACCCTGTGAACCACAGGGTGCCGGCGGGAACAGCAGAATCGGGGCGGCCGATCATCTCGAACTCGAGATTGGCGACGATGCTGGTCAGTGGGACCGGCGCATGCGCAAGAAACGCGCGATTGCCGAAGCCGCCGAGTTCCTCCGAACCGAAGAGTGCGAAGACGATCGTGCGGCGCGGACGCGGGCCGGTGGCGAGGATATGGGCCAGGGCGAGCACGGCCGTAGTGCCGGAAGCATCGTCGTCGGCGCCGTTGTAGTTGGTATCCCCCGCGGCGTTGGCGGGGCCGATGCCGAGGTGGTCTAGATGCGCGGTAAGCAGGATGACCTCTTCGGGCGAGGCGCTTCCGCGAAGGATACCGACCGCATTCCAGGTCTCCTTGCGCGGCAGGTCCTGGAACTTCGAGAGGCGCTGCTGAACTCTGTCCGGCAACGGATCGGGCAGCGCGCTCTTCTGCAGGAAGGTTCCGTTGTCGCCTCCCGGTTCGAGGCCAAGCGATTGAAGTTGCGCTGCGACGAAGAGGGCGGCGATGTGCTCGTCCCGGGTTGCCGAGCCGCGACCGTGAAGCTCGTCGTCGGCAAGAAAGTTCATGTTCGCGTGAACTTCACGTTCGAGCGTTGCCGTTTGTGCTTTTGTCGCGTCGAATGAGTGGGCTTGCTGCCCATGTCCCATGAAGGTGAAGGTAAGAGTGCATACAAGCGCGGCCATCCTCAGGTGGCGCAGGCATTCGGAAGAATACATTTTGCAGATTATAGAGGAACGTCGATTGAAGTAGTCTTGAGAAAGATTGGCCACGGGCAGCTGTAAGGACAGGAAGAGGCCTGACGTAATGAAACGAAGTGGAAGTATGCAACGGTGGGCAGTGGTTGCGGTCGTTATGGTGCCGGTCTTCATTACGGGGTGCTCTGATTTTTTTCCTCCGATCAACGGAGGCGGTTCAGGCGGAGGCACCACGTCGAATCGAGTGTATGTAGCAAACCAGGCAGCGAACTCGATTGGCGGCTTTGCGATCGGAACCGGAACTCTCGCCGCCTTGAACGGCTCTCCTCTGGCCACCAGCTATAAACCGATATCGATGGTAGTGACGCCGAACAACGCGTTGCTCTATGTGGGATCGGCGACAGGAATCTTCGTCTACTTCATCAACTCCGACGGATCTCTGGGCACGCCGACCACAGGGTCCCAGCCAGCGGGTGTATTCGCCCCTGCCTTGACAGTGTCTCCGGATGGAAAGTGGCTGATCGCGCTCGATGGCAGGACCCAGCAGCTCGACATCTTTCAAATCAATGCATCGACGGGTGCTCTGACATCGGTGAACCTTCCGGCGACGTACTCCCCGACCTCGGGGACGTGGCAGCCAAGCGACGTGCGCGTGTCGCCGGATGGGACGCTGATCTTTGCCGCGCTTGGTACTGCCGGCGATGTCATCTTCACCTTCAATACGACGACCGGGGTAGCGACGAGCAGTCAGGCTCTCGCCACGGGAGACGCAGCGACGGGTGACTATGGGCTGGCGGTCAGTGCGAAGACGACCTACCTCTACATCGCCAGAAGCGGGACGAACGGAGGTGTCGCCGTCTACAGCATCGGGTCAGGCGGGTCGCTGACTTCCGTCACCGGCTCACCGTTTGCAGCGGGCAGTGGCACCTTCTCCGTGGCGCTGGACAGCACGGGGACCTATGTTTATGCGGCAAACCGCGCCGACGCGACGATCTCCGGCTACACGATCGTGCCGTCGACGACTGTGTTGGGCTTGTCTCTCACGCCGTTGAGCGGTTCGCCCTATACGAGCGGGACGACCGTGCAGTCCATCGGGATCGATGCTACGAACAAGTATCTGCTCGCCGCGGCGGTAGGTGGCGCGCCAGATCTGACGATGTACAGCTTCGATGTCGCTATCCCGGGAAAACTTGACCCCGCGACAAGCGTGGCGACCGGTGTCGATCCTGCCGGTGCTGTAGCGCTTGCGTTGACACATTGATGGGGGATACTTGCTTAAGTAGGGCCATGCCGAATTAACAGGCAGTTTTGCAGGATTCTCCCTCGCCGCCAGTAGTATGGGTGATGTGGTGTGTCTTGTGCTGGGGAGTTTTTCAGTTATTTTTTCTTCGTTTCGACAATTCGGGCTTCGCCGCCGAGTCTCACAGTTTGCAGTTCTGGCCGCTCTGTCAGCGTGCATGGCAATCGCGCTCGGCGGGTGCTCCCGGCTTCGACCAAAGCCCGCCGCGCAGTACGTGTATGTCACGGCGAAGCAGACGTTTTTGCGGGACCGCGTAGCCGCAGTGTCGAACCGCACCGCGACGGTTGAGAATGGCGACAAGCTACAGGTGCTCGAGCGTGGCCGCCGCTTCGTGCGAGTGCAGACGGCGAAGGGCGAAACCGGATGGATCGACGAGAAGGTCGTCGCGACCCAGGACATATTCGATCAGTTTGAAGGGTTGAAGCAGAAGCACAAGGATGATCCCGCGGTGGCCTCTGCCGTAGTGCGGGATGAGGTCTACCTGCACGCCGCGCCGGGCCGCGAGACGGAACGGTTCTACCGCCTGACCGAAGGGGAGAAACTAAAGCTATTGACGCGCGCGACGCTGCCGAAGCCTCTGCCACCAGGGATGAGGGCCGTCGCCAAAGCTGCCCCCGCCGCCGCAGTCAAAGGGGCGAAGGTACAGCCGCCAGTGCCGGACGCGCCGCCTCCGCCGGCTATGGAAGACTGGTGGCTGGTCCGCGACTCAAAGGGAGACACAGGTTGGTTGCTCAGCCGATTAATGGATGTCGATGCCCCTGATTCAATCACGCGATACGCGGAAGGGCAGAGGATCGTCGGGGCCTACATCCTCACGACACTGAACGATCCCGAGGCGGAACAGGACGACAAGAATATTCCGATCTACGTGACGGTGATGAGTCCGTATAAGGCTGGGCTTCTTTATGACTTCGACCAGGTGCGCGTCTTTACCTGGAGCCTCAAAAAGCACCGCTATGAGACCGGCTTTCGCGACAAGAATATCAAGGGGTATCTTCCGGTCACGATAAAGATGGCGCCCGATCCGTATGGCAAGTCTCCCACCGCGACGACGCCTGCGCCCACCTTCAGCTACAAGGTTCTATCCGACCAGGCAGGGCCAGTGATTCCTGATCCTGTAACCGGAGCGATCGTGCCGGGAAAGAGTCTTCTCAAGACATACCGGCTGGAGAGCAACCTGGTTCGTCGCGTGATTCAACCGGGAACGCCGACCGGCGGAGAGGCTCGTCCGGAGCCGCAGGCCGAGAAGAAAAAAGCTGCTGCTAAGGCGCAAAGGAAAAGATAGTTTTTGCACTTTGAATCAGGCGTAGAAGGCGGCGATCGTGTCGACCACCGTCTGCTGCTCGTCTTCACGCAACTCCGGGTACATCGGCAGGGCGAGTACTTCATGAGCGGCAGCCTCGCTGATGGGAAAGTCGCCGCGTTTATAGCCGAGGCTCGCCAGGCTGGTCTGCTGGTGCAGCGGCAGAGGGTAGTAGATCTCGCTGGCGATTTCCCGGTCGGTGAGGTACTGACGAAGCTCGTCGCGTCGCGGTGCGCGGATCACGTACTGGTGGAAGATGTGCGTGGCACGCGGATCGGTGAAAGGGAGGACGATGCCCTCGGCGATATTTGAGCCCACAAGTCCTGAATCGTGAAACAGCTGGTCGTAGCGTGCGGCAAGGTCGCGGCGCTGCTGATTCCACTGGGGCAGATACCGCAGCTTCACCTCCAGAATAGCGGCCTGCAGGCTGTCGAGCCGCGAGTTCCAGCCAACCTCGTCGTGATAGTAGCGCCTGCGCATGCCGTGCGCTCGAAGGACTCGGGCATGATCGTCGATTGCGGCTGAGACAGTTGTGACCAGCCCGGCATCACCCATGGCGCTGAGATTTTTCGTCGGGTAGAAGCTGAACGCGGCCGCATCGCCCAGCGCGCCGGCGGGAATGCCGTTCCAGGCGGCTCCAAATGCCTGAGCGGCGTCCTCGACGAGGAGCAGGTTGTACTTTTGTTTCAGCACGGTGAATGCGTCCCAGTCGGCGCACTGACCGTAAAGGTGGACCGGCAGGATGGCTTTCACCTTTGCGCCGACCTGGGAGCGAAGGACTTCTTCAGTTGCTGTGGCGGAAAGATTGAAGGTAGCGGGATCGATATCCGCCATCAGCGGTTGCGCTCCGCAGCGGAGAATGGCGCTGATACTGGCGAAGAAGCTAAATGGCGTCGTGATCACCGCGTCGCCAGGGCCGACGTTCGCCGCAGCCAGCGCAAGCCAGATCGCGTCTGTCCCGCTGGCGCAGCCAACAGCGTGCGGCGCGGCGCAGACAGAGGCTGCAGCCTGCTCGAAGCTGGCGACGTGCGGGCCGAGAATGAATCGCTGCGAGGCGCACACCGACTCGATCGCATCGAGCAACTCCTGCCGGATACTGACGTATTGCCGAGAAAAATCAAGCATCTGGACGGGTTGCGGATTGCGTATCGCCACGTTTGTCATGGTATATCGCTGTGGGCCGAATGATGACTGTCGTTATCGTGTTGCTTTCGTCTAACACTCATGGAACCGCTTCGATATGCCGCCGTCGGTGGGTGTGGAGTTTTCCAGATTTGATAATTGTCGTGAATGCTCGTATCGTTGACAGTCTTGGCTTCAGACTCGGAACGTCAGTGGGCTGAGTTTTCTTCTGAAGTTAATGGACCACGGCAGAACCTTATGGCACGGTAACGAATCTAGTTAAGGAGATCGGCACCATGGAATCAAAGCCGGCACAGAACATTCAGGATACTTTTCTCAATACAGTGCGAAAAGACAAGAGTCCGATCACGATCTACCTGGTAAGCGGTGTCAAGCTGACCGGAAAGATCCGGTCGTTCGATAAATACTCGGTGCTTCTGGAGAACAACAGCCAGGAGCAGTTGATCTTCAAGCATGCGATCTCGACAGTAGTGAGTGGGCGAGCCGGCATGCATGGAGATATAAGGCCGGATAGTAAGCCGGAGATGCGGGCTGCAGTAAGTTCGGCGCCTCCTGTCGCGGCGGTGCAAGAGGCGGCGAACGGAACACAAGGCCGTTAGCCGTTGACAACTGAGGTTACGAAGGCCAGTCCAGAAAAGACTGTAAGGCGGAGTCTGGCCGCTGCGCAGGCGGCGTCTGTGCGTCATGCGCAGCGTGGCCAGCCGCAGGCGGAGCGCGCGGTTCTGGTTGCCGTCGAGTTCACCGGCGAACGGCGCAAGCTCACCACAGCTGCGCGTTTGGCGCGGAATGCCGCGGCGGTATCTTCCGGAACTGCGCTA
>JAOAPF010000062.1 GCA_025462755.1 Edaphobacter sp. | reverse complement strand
GTCGGCAAACCGCACCTTACTCCCCCCGAGCTCGAACCGGACATTTCCCAACCTAACCGCACGCCCTCCGGCGTGGATGGGACTTTGCACACCCTTTGGTGATCGCCGAAGGTGGCAGCATTCCGTTGGTTCATCCGCACGTTTGGTGATACTGCTCATTTGCTCGCAAACCCGCTAATCTGTTGCTGATTTCAGACGTCTTATAAGGTCGCAGACATACAGCTCTGGCGGCGGGTTCTGAGGTTTGCGCCTTCTTAGTGATTTTTCGGTCATCTTCACCAAATGTGCGGAAGAGCCATTCCGTTGTACTGGATGGCTGCATAACTTTGCACTTGGTGGCCGCAGAACCCTGCACTAGGTGACGGAATTGATTGCATTCAGCACAACTATATCTGGCAAGGTCTGGGCCCGAAATTTACGGTTCTGATAAAGCACAATCCACAGCCGAGACGGCCTCAAAAAAAGACGATCTTGTTACCATCGAGCCACACCGGCGCCTGATATCCGCTCGGATGAGGATGGGCCGATGACGCCCGGCGGAAGCACGTCAGCCATCTTCGCGTCGCCGAAGATCTTGTTCTGTTGCGCCGGCAGGTTCGGATCCTATTCCTTTTGGCGGATGTAGTGGGCCGCCGGTCGCCGGCTGTGACGAGGCCGTGTCCACGATGTTGACGACTACTGTATTTCGGCCGATTGTGAGAATGTCCGCCACTCCGGTTGGCACACGGGCTCAGAGTCACGTGCGCGGAAGCCGCACCACGTGAGGAGAAACCAGAAACAAGAGGAGTTGCGCAGGCAAGGAAGAGGCAGATCGGCGGTCTTAGAAAGAGACTACGGACTTTTCCGCTTTAAGCTGCTTTTCCTCGATCTCGTGTTCGTCGCTGGGGACGCGATCCAGAACGCGTTGAGCTTTGCGGTCGTCGAATTCGTTCTCCCACCTCGCAATGACAATGGTTGCGACGCCGTTGCCGATGAGATTGGTGACAGTGCGCATCTCGGACATGAATCGATCCACCCCCAACAGCAGCGTGATGCCTGCGACCGGAATCGAGCCGAGAACGGAGAGGGTCGCCGCGAGCGTGATAAATCCGCCGCCAGTGACTGCCGCCGCGCCCTTGGAGTTGAGCATGAGGATGAGGAGCACGAAGGCCTCCTCGCGGATGGAGAGATGCGTGTTCGTTGCCTGTGCGATGAAGAGAGCGGCGATGGTGAGATAGATCGAGGTGCCATCGAGGTTGAACGAATACCCGGCGGGAATCACCAGGCCGACGACGGATTTGGAGCAGCCCAATCGCTCCATCTTGACGATCATCCGGGGAAGGACCGTCTCGGAAGAAGATGTGCCTAGCGCGATCAATATCTCCTCGCGAATATATTTCAGGAACTTCCACAGACTGATCCCCTGCGAGTGGCAGATGAGTCCCAATGCGATGAAGATGAAGCTGAGACTGGTGAGGTACACGCAAAGAAGAAGTTTGCCGAGCGAGAGCAGCGTGACCAGTCCGAACTTCCCGATGGTGAACGCCATCGCTCCGAAGGCTCCGAAGGGCGCGAGCTCCATCAGCACGGCGATAATCCTCGACATCATGTGCGAGATTGATTCGCAGAGGCCAACCAGCCGATTGTCGTCGTCCAGCGAGATAAGGGCCAGCCCGCAGAGTATGGCCAGAAGGAGTACCTGAAGCACCTCGCCCTTCGCAAAAGCGCTGCTGAAGCTGTCCGGGATTATGTTCAGGATGAAATCGCTGAAACTGAGATGTTTCGCGTCGCTGGCATACTGGGCGACGGACTTCATGTCGAGCGTTGCGGGATCTACATTCATGCCTCTTCCAGGCTGAAAGATCGACGCGACGGCCAGTCCGATCAGCAGGGCGAAGGTGGTTACGACTTCAAAGTAGACCAGGGCCTTGACTCCCACGCGGCCCAATCTTCGCGTGCTGCCGATGTTGGCGATTCCAATCACAACGGTGAAGAAGATGACGGGCGTGATCATCATGCGGATGAGCTTGATGAAGACGTCGCCCAGGGGCTTCAACTGTTCCCCGGCGTGAGGCGCGAAGATGCCTACAAGAACTCCGAGGACAATGCCAACGATCACCCGAAAGTACAGGGTTCGAAAGAAACGGCGTGGCGTGTGTGTTCTCATTCTCAACCATCTCTCCTCACCTGGTGCCAGGTGGTTGGTCATCGGCTCTCCCTGAGGCCTTCGGGGGTTTCGAAAATTCTGTTTTTACAGAGCGAAAGGGGGTGCTGGCGTATCGGCGGGGAAGAGCCTGGGCGTCGGTCTTCCCCGTCATGGTGCGAATCGATATGGGGTCGCTCAAAAGGTAAATAAGCCCCCGATCCTGGCTACGCGGGGAGAGATGAGATCGGTGACCACGCCGAAGGTCGAAGCTCCGGTGAGATAGTTCGTTGCAACCGCAGCGCTGCTGTTGAGGAGATTGAATACCTGAAAGTTTGCTTCGATGTGATAGCGGTCATGGATGGTGAAGACCTTCGAAGTTTTAATATTCCAGGTGCTGATGACAGGACCTCTATATTGCCCGAATGGGCCCATGCGGACAGTGGTCGATCCCTGCTGAAGTGCGGAGGAGTTGAAGGCGGCCAGACGTTGTCCCGGGGTCCCGGATTGCGCGCGATAGAGGGACGAGACCTGGAAGCCTTTAGGCAGGTTGTAGACGGCGCTTCCTCTAAGCTCCCAGTTCCAGGTGTCATCGACGGGGAAAGCATTGTCATTTGGACTGCCGATCACTTCGGCCGTGCCTTGAAGCCAACGGTGATTCTTGGTCGCCCAATAGGATGCGAAGCCGTTCCAGCGTTTCGAGTATCGCTTATTGATCGCGACCTCGAAGCTATCGTAGGTGTCCGGGCGGCTCGAAGGAGTGTTGACGACTTCATTGGCAATCGAGCCCGAACCTTTCACATAGGTGAAGATCGTGACGGGAGTGCTGACACCGCTAAAGGTATCGGTAAACTTCACGGGGACGTTGTAGGTGTGTCCCACATCAATTCCATTGCCAACGAACGTCGCGACAGGAGTGCGCAGCCCCGCATTGGTAGCCGCGTTGTACATGTTGAAGATGGAGTGATGGACGTAGCTGAAGTTGAGCGCGACGTTTGGAATCAGCTGACGCTCTGCTTTGAAGGTGTATTCGTGTGTCTTGTCCTGCTTGAGGTTGGGGTTGAGTATCTGGCTTGTTCCTCCGGTCGCAGCCGTGGGAGTAAGCGATGGAAGCGTGGCCAGGAACGCGGGCGTCACATCGCATGGATATTCGACCGGAGCGAGCGGAGCCGTAGGGGCGCACGGACCGGTCCAGTTGTAGGTTTTGCTCTGCTGGGCATTGGGGTTGAAGGTCGCGGCAAAGGTATCTCCCATGGTGTCGCCGAAGAGTCCGAAGGAGGCTTTGAGGACCGTCTTGCCGTCGCCTGCGACGTCCCAGGCTGCACCGACTCTGGGTACGACGTCCTTCCATGTAAGGATGTCCTGCCCGGGAAATGATTGAGCCGGGAATATCGCGGAGAATTGTCCCGCCGGTTTGTCTTGCGATGGGTAGAAGGAGTGATAGCGCTCCGCTCTTACACCCAGGTTGATGGCCACACGCTTGAGGGTCCAGGTGTCGGTCAGGTAGATCGCCTGGCTGTAAAGACTATTGATTGAACTGGGGAAAGGATAGTTGTAGATGAGAATTTTATTCGGCGCGCCGTTCTGAAATTGCAGCAGATAGTTGCCGCTGGGCTTATCGGCGAGGACACGTGTTCCCGCATACTCCCAGTCATTCACGGTTCCGAGACTGAACGTGTGGTTTCCCCCAAGATGCGGTTTCGAAGGAATGAAAGTGGCCGCCGCGCGCATCTCATAGCGATTTTGAGGTTTATTCTGTGTGAACGGGTAAGGCCCGGTGAAGAGCTTGTTGCTCAACTCTTCCTGGCTGGGAGAACCGGCGAAGTCGCTTCCGTTCGTAAAACCGTAGGTCCCGATGACGCTTGCCGGCATCGATGTGTAATTCACATGGTAGCCCGCATATCCGAAGACGCCATTGATCAGGAAACGGGGTCCAATGGAAGTCACAACCTCCCCATGCCAGGCGCTGCCGGGCTGAAGTTCGTACTGCGACGACGGCAGGGGAACCGACGGCGATGCACTGTTGGCCGAAAGGTACTTTGTGCCGTGTAACTGCGAGAAGAGGAGCTTCGTGCTGGGCTTCACCTGATACGAGACTTTGTAGTTATATTGGGTAAGCGCGGTAACGATTACTCCTGGCTTCGATCCTGCGCAGTTCCAACATCCGCTGGCGTCCGGCGCTGCAACAAAATTTACCTGGCCCTGAGTCACTGCCTGTTTGCTGTAGCCGCCATAGAACCACAGCTTGTTCTTGACGAGAAAGCCGCCCAGGTCGGCAGCGTAGTCGTAGTAGCCACTGTCCTTCAGAGGATTTCCGACCGTCAGATTGTTGGGTGGGGCGGCAAGAGATGGAGTGATGTTGTTTCCCTGGAAGGATGGATTTTCATAGTCCCCCTGCACGTCGCCATGGAAGGTGTTTCCTCCCGCCTTCATGACTGCCACCTGAGCTACTCCGGGGAAGCCAACCTCGGCGTTGTTGCCGCTGGTCTTGAACTCCACTTCAGCGAGGGCGAGCGAATCGAGATAGACAGACGAGTCCGCATCCTTCGCGGTCACTGTATTAATTCCTTCGACTTGAAGGGTTGGCTGGAGAACGACGCCATAGGTGATGACGGCAGACCGGTTGGCGAGATTGCTGTCTCCGACATCCGGCTTACCCTGCAGACTGACGCCGGCTGCCATGGGAAGCAGCTCCTGCAGTCCGAGGCCTTTCGGGGCTTCTGCGATCTCCTGCTGTTGCAGCGTTGCCGTTCCGGCGGTGGAGATCGTGTCTACAACCGGGCCGGAGGTGGTGACTTCAACTACTTCGGTCACCAGCCCCGTTGTCATTGCGCCGTCGATCCTGGCGGTGAATCCAACGGTGAGCGTAATGTCGCTCCGTACGACCATGCGAAATCCTTTTGCCTCGAATTTTATGCGGTAGACGCCCGGTGCGGGGAGTTCAATAAATTTGAAGTTTCCCTGGGAGTCCGTCATTGTGGTCAATTCCGGCACCTGCAGCGCCGGACTGGTTACGGTGACTTTGGCGTTCGGGACGACTCCTCCGGAGGCATCGGCAACCACTCCTACGATGCCTGCGGTCTGAGCCTGCGCCAATAGCCGTGAAGGCGCAATCACTGCCAATATCATCCCTGCTACGACGAACAGCAAACCAATTTTGAAAGAGATTCTTTCCATCTCGTTCCTCCTGAAGGCGCATGATTCCGTGAAGCGTTGGGCGGGGCCTGGGCCCAGGGTCCGGGCGCAGTGCTCCGGTTGAGGACTTGCGATAAAGCGTTGGGGTAAACGGCCCTGAAGCGGGAGGCGATTCCGGATCGATCCGATCGAATCTTCCAGTTCAGAGCCGCACGGGGTGGTGACCACCTTTCGGTAGTTGAAGTGCGTCAATCGCAGCATTGAATGCGAGTTTTCGCCTATTGGCTTGAAGCGTTATTTAAGCTGAATGGGTTGAACCCATGCTCCGTCTCCTGCGGAATCCCATACTGCAAACCGGACCCATTTCTTCCCTGTCGCGTCGAAGGGAATACTGAAGGTCTTGTTGCCGAAAGGAACGGTTTCGGTGAGATCGATGATCTTCCTGTCCACCTTGGTCCCATCGCTCCAGACCAACTCTGCAAACTCCAGCGGAAAGGTATATTCGATGGTTGCGTGATAGGTGCTCCTGGCGCCCGAGCCTTCGACGCTCCAGTCGTGGAAAAGAACTTCGCCAGTGGTGCCGAAGAAGTTTCCGGACCGTATGCCTTCGACAATTGGCGCCCAGCTCTCGTTGTAGAGAGGCACATGGTCCAGCTTGAGATAGTTCACAGCCAGTTGCGGATAGGTCTCATCGTCGGGACGCTTGGTGTAAGTGTCGCCTTCGGTGATCATGTACTTCGGCTTGGGAGCCCAGTTGCTCATGTCATCGTTCGTCCCAAAGCAGCGGACTTCACAGAGCCTCTTCTCGGACAGGTCCAGAGGCAACGACTCCCACGAGGCGCCGATGAAGCGGTCGCTGAGGAAGAAGTCCTTGTCCTTGTATGTCTCGGGATAGCCCTCCGAGCTCTTGGTGCGTGGATGTGCAGTCCAGAAGATGCCGTTCTCCTTGTTCACCATCTTCAGCACATCGTCGGGCGAGCCGAGGTGATAGACATGACCGTAGACTGGATCTTCTTCTTCGAAGGACTGGCCCACTGGTCTCGGCTCGACGTGCGAGAAGTACACGGGCTTGGGGGTCATGAGGTACCAGTGTCCCCCGAGATAAGCATTTGGCTCTTCGGCAGGGATTATCAGGAAATCCTTGTCCGAAAGCCGCTGCGACGCCTCGAAGTAGACCTTCTGCTCTTTGAAGCGTTTCGGTCCGGGATCGCGGGGGTCCGAGTCGTCGTGGAAGTCCCCGAGATAGATGACGTTCACTCCCAGGGAGTGAAAGGCTGGAACCCAGCTGGGCTGATAGTCAAGGGTCTTGCGATCGCGGAGCATCTCATTGAGGTCGAGGTGAAAATGTCCAGTGACGACCTTGAAGCCGGAAACGGGCTTGAAAACGTCTCCATGGGTATAGGCGAGTACAGATTCCTGAGTGGCATGGACCCCCCTGGGACTCAGGTAGTAGTAGACCGCCATGCGCTGCAGCGTGCCGGGGGGAGCATTGTAGAGAGCATAGTTCTCGACTTGTTCGTGCGACGTGCCGACACGCCTCGTCCACTCCTCCTCGGAGACGCCCCAGGGGGGATACCCCTCGCCTCTTTCGGGCTGCATCACCCCGAGGGAGAAGGAGGTTCCAGTGTCTTTGCGGTAGTAGACGTAGCCTAGATTCACCTCATTTTCGCGAGCGAAGAAAAACTTGTGAGGAGGAGGAAGGACGGCCAGCGAGCCGGCGCCCACGTTGAGGATCTCGAGGCGGTTGCGTGCCCGCATGTTGACTGGTTCCTTATTGGGCGCTCCGCCAAAGCTGTACTCCTGCCAGGCTCGGGCAGTATCGCGCCACTCCACCTTTGTGTCGCTGTTGATGGAAAAGCCCTTCAAGCCCGCCTTATAGATGTACGCGACCGAAGGTTCCTCCGTCTTGGCGATCGCCTCCTGCCGCAGGAGGTTTGAACCCTTGTAAGCCGTGAATTGAAGGTCTCCGGCGAAGACACCCAGCGACAAGCCGTTGAAGGTGACGCTGACCCGCTCGCCGGTGGTCGTTACAGTGCAGTTATCCGACTTGTACATCACCGCCGCGCGCTTGATCTCTTCAGGGAGACGCGGCAGGTCGGTGCTGTCGTGATGGCCGGGCATGACGAGGGGGGCATCCCAGAAGGTGTTCCACTTCCGGATGTTTTCCTGCTCTGGCGTATCGATACCCTGGACCTTCAGCAGATTGCGCTGGACGCCCGAGATGCGGCGTCTACCGGTCGTGACTTGAAACTCGGGGCTTAGGTCCTTGCCGAGAACGATCCATGTTCCTTTCGTGTCGCGGGCTGCAAGTTCCTGGACGACCGGCTGGCCGTCCCGAATGGTGAACTGCGCGCGAAACTGTTCGTTCGATTCGCCCGCCCAGGAGATCGTCAGCGAGTTTCCGCTCTGCTCGGCTTTTATCCCGCTTGCAGGTTTGTAGTTCTGTAGGTTGCAACTCATGTTCTGAGCCGACGCGATACCAGAAGCAAGAGCCACACCTAACACCAGTTTCGGAGACAGCATTTAAATCCCTCCATTTATTTGCCTGCGTCGCTACTCACAGCGGCCGCAGGTTCCAGCACCCAGTTATTGAGCCTCACCTGGAGATTCGGTGAGAGAGGCTCCCGTTGAGCGTCCCCACTGTAATGGAGTTTATTGAATTCGAACCATGAGACAGGTGAGACACATGTTTGACACGTGTTTCGGAGCGATGTTGGAGCGCGAGTTTTCAGCGATTTTGATTGGGCGGATCGACGACTTTACGAGCATGTAGGTGATCTGCTTGCCTGGAGCGAGGAAAAACTGGTGCGGTATGCCAGTTGGGATGTGGATAACATCGCCGGCCTTGACTTCGATCCTGCTGCCGCCCTTGATCCCGCTGCGTTGTATCTCGTTGGGCGCGGTGGGTTGCGGGTCGATTACCTGGCCGCCGTACACCAGGGTGGCTTCCCCGCTCTGGACGATCATGACATCCACCTTTGTCTGATGGAGCTCCGCGCGCCCATCCTTTTCACGATGCGAGATCGAAAGGATGTGATTGCCGAAGTCCTCCTTGTGGGCGATGCCGGCGGGAGGCATGCCATAGGGCCACACGATTACATCTTGATGCGGATTATTACTCTGGTCCGCCGAGGCTGCCGGCAGGGCGAGGGCGAAGAAAAGGAGCAGGCTGGATGTCATCGGTTACTTTCTCCATGAGCATGATTGGGAAGACAAAAAAGGGGGCGTTGCGATATCTCTGCGCAGGCTAAGCCGACGCAATTCATTGGAATAAATAGCATAATTACAGATCCTGTCGCCGACCAGACAGGCTACATGGCTGTATGTAACGGCAACGATACAGAAGTTAACCTTAAGGCTCTGCTGCCGTGCTCCGATCGGAGCTCGAGACGCGAAAATGATCCCCGGTATCTCCAAAGCCTCAGGGCGTCGGTGATGAAATGGAATCCTGCTGCAAATCGGGTTCTGATTGACAGTCGAAGTATGAAAATGATACTTCCCAAGGATGCTGACAGAGGATAAAGTTGAGCAGTCCGAGATTTTACAGTCTCAGATCAACCGAATACTGCACAGCGATGAGTTCCGAAGTTGTGAAGTGCTTCGCCGTCTCCTCGCGTACCTGGGTGAAAAAGCTGCTTCCGGCGAAGCAGACCAGTTGAAGGAATACGTCATTGCGATCGAAGGCCTGGGCAAGCCTTCCTCTTATGATCCTCAACATCACTCGGCTGTCCGCATCCAGGTGGGAAGGTTGCGACAGAAGCTGGCCGAGTACTACCGCGGAGAGGGCAAAGACGACGAGATCGTTGTCGATCTTCCCAAGGGGCGCTTCCGGCTGATCTGTCAGCATCGTCAATCTTTGGCCGACCCCCTTCCCATCGCCGATTCGATCCCGGCCATCGTTCCGCACATGAGGTCCGCTGGCGACCCAGCCGTCGACGGACGGCGGCTCTTCCGGCCTGTACCGCTTGCCATTCTGGGCGGCTTGCTGGTGGTTCTGCTGGTAGGGAGCCTCTTCGCATTTCAGACCTGGCGTGTCAGAGATGCGGCTGCTGTCGAAGGATTGACGCCGGAGCTGAGTAAGCTGTGGGCCCCGTTTCTAAAGTCCAGGCGCCCTCTCATCATCTCGATTGAAGACCCGTTGTTCGCGGAGGTTCGATCCAACCCCGGCGTCTATTTCCGCGATCGATCCATGAACGACTGGAAGGACGTTGCCAATTCTCCCGCGGTCAAGACGCTGACCGGCACGTTGAAGCAAACCGACATTCAGCCGAGTCGCTATTACACGGCGTTTGGCGAGGTCGATGCGTCCTTCATGTTCGGCAAACTGCTCGGCCCGCATGCACAGAACCTCTCCCTGGTCCGGACAAGTCAGCTTTCGTGGCAACAGCTCGCGGACAACAACGTTATCTTTGTCGGGGTACAGAACCTTTTCTTCAACCAGCTGCGCGGAATGCCGATCGAGCCGCAACTGATCCCTGAATTGGAGGGGATTCGTAACATAAATCCTGCTCCCGGCGAGCCTGCATTGTATCAGGACAAGTACTCGACCGCGCCTGCCGAAGAAGGAATGATGTACGCCCTGGTTACGCATCTTGCCGGCCCGTTGGGACATAACGACGTCGAGAGCTTCACCAGCGTCCGGTCCGCCGGATACGTGGCCGCCGTTCGATGGTTCACGGACCCCAGCTTCGCCCGTATCCTGGTGCCGAAGCTCGAGCAGGCCGCGGGAGGAAAGATGCCCCGCTACTATCAGGTGCTGCTCAAGGTTAAGTTCAAGGACAATGTTCCAACCGAAATGACCTATGTGCTGAGCAAGGTTCTGCATTAGTGGCGAGTCTCAAATCCCGTCCACTTGCCAAAGGCCAATTCCTTTCACTTGCCAAGGGCCGAGGGCCCGCTCTATACCAGCTTGGGGCAACGCCGCAGGGAATGTACTGGCACAAAGCCGAGGGCTGAAAGCCCGTCCTATACTTCAACGAACTTCAGACTCACCCCCACTAGGTGAATGAGTACTTGCCTGCCGGGTGGCAGAGATTCGCGGAAGCCGCAAGCGCAGGCAGATCGCAACGCTACTATTGAGGTACATTTTCCGGCATAAAACTTCCAAGACAGATCGGTCGGAGCAATAGGCAGTAAGGTGCGGTTTGCCCGTAAACAGGAAGTAACCCGATTATTCCCGAGTCGACCGTGACTCGCCACGAACCGGAAGAAACAAAATACTTCGAAGAGCGATTGGCAAGGCTTCCCCTCACCTCAACAAATCCGTACCGTGTTTATTTTTCCTGAGCACCCGAGGTCCCAGGCCGCTCGCATCCATTACCAGTTGCACGCTCTGCCAGATAATCGGCATCCGCAACACAATCCCCGCTAAAGCCCAGTTCAGGTTGAGGTGTTCCAACGCGCAACCCAGCGCCCTGACTCCCTCCACGCCTCCGCTGCCATCCCTCGGCACATAGCGCATGCGCACTATTGACCCGGCAGGCAGGCTCTCCGCATCTACAAACTCCAATCCCATCGGTTTCTGCGCTTCAAGCCACGAGCGCAACTCACTGCACGGACCGCACGTCTCCGCCATATACAGCCGCGAGCCAGCACCGGCGTAATACGGTCGCCATCGCGGCCACCAGTTGCGCACATTGCTGCGATAAGACATCCACTCCTCGCCAAACCGGTACTTCAACTCCTCAGCCTCATCCCACTCCGCAAGTCCGGCGCTATAGATCACCGACATGCCCGCTGCCGCAGCCATCCATCCGTTCCGCAACAACCCTGCCCATACCAGCATCACTAGCAAGCAACTTAGCTGCATCGGGTTCGCTATATATCGATAGATCCCGCTCTGCACCAGCCTCTTCGGCGGGTCATACGGGATCGGCGTACCCTCGCCACGCTCCGCGAACTCCACCACTCCCGCAACCCCCGGTAGCGCCAACAGCATCAGCACTTGCGCCCACAACTGTCGCGCCCAACCCGCCGTTCCGATGAGGGGAGCCCAACCCTGCCCTGGTCGCAGGCCAAAGATCGTCTCGGGCAGGAAAAACAAAACCAATCCTCCCGCGAGCACGACCTGCATCGCCGCCCGCAGGCGTAGGTGCGAATCCACCACCGTCCACCGAGCTAAACACAGCGATGGCAGCAACACCATCAGCATACCTGCCGTCTCACCAGCCAACCAACGCGATCCTAACATCACCACTGGCGTACACAGTGGCATGGAAACCAGATCCACCACAACCATCGTCACTGCGACCCAGACAAGCGACGTCCGTATAAACAGAAGTTGGGGAACCGCTCCCCAAAGCAAAACCCAGCCCACATATAGCTCCAGAGGCATCCCGCAAAACACTGCCCTGCCCACGTCAAAGCTCCACCATCCAGCCCATTGGTTCAACCGCTGCAACGCCAATAGCGACACCATCGCCCAAATCAAGCTCAGCAGGCAGGCCACCCCGTGCCTTTGCACATTTCGTCGCAACAAACAGGCCAGCAACACGGCCATGAGCGGAAGATACATCGCCCCGAACCGAATCCACATCTCCCGACTCATCGAGTGCCCATAGGGGTAGCATTCGCAAGGATCAGATATCGCGCTGCCTCATGCACTGCTGCGCGCTCCCACGGCACGAAGTACCATGCCGGATCGAGCTGCCGATTGAAGTGAATCGTCCAGGTCACCGAGGTATGCTGCGCATCGATCGCCTTCCAATCCACCTCACCCCTCGTCCACCTCACCCATTGCGTCAGCTTGCTGCTGTCGCTGACCGTCTCAAACCGCACATAGCCTCTCTGATGCTCCGCGACGCGCATCACTACATCTCCTGGTGGATCGCCTTCCGCACCTGCAAAGTGAATCGTCCTCCTGTCTCCCGCCTCTAGCCCGGAACCCCAGGCTGCAAGAGGCTGAGGAAACCCCTTTGAGATCCAGTCCGGAACGCGCTCAGTCACTCGCGGACTCTCGGCCAGCGAACGCTCTACCGCAACCACCGATGCATTCACAGTCTTCGTCACCCGTACCGTCTGCGAGCGTTTCATCGTTAGCTGCGGTACCACCCCTTCAAGACTGAGCGGCAGCAGCACCAGTACCAGGCAACTTAGCCGCGTGCCGCGTTTTTTACTGTCCCAGTCAGCGATTTTTCCTACGATCGCTCCCACGAGGTAGAACAATGGGGAAGCCATCAGAATGCACAGCCACCCCTCGCCAAGCAGCGGAGCGACGATCAGCAGGAATAATGTGATGCCCTTCATGATTCCACCGGTCACGGTCTTCGCCTTCGGTGTCAGCGCAAGTAAAACTGCTAACACTGTAGGCAAGCCGATGAACATCGCCGAACTCTGCCAACGATGATTTGGCATTAGATACCGGTATAGAAATGACCCCGCCGCGAACGCTACCGCAACGGCAATCACAGTCCACTGCGCCGGTCCTATCTTGTCCGACTCTTCGATCTCCATCATGCCCAGCCTCCCATCAGCTTTTACGACTCCGGCAACAACTCTGTCTCACGTAGTAACGCCAATACCTTCGTCCTGACTGGCTTCAAGACCGGCAGCTTCGCCAGTGTCAGCAGCTTCAACGTCAACGCAAGCGAGCCGTCTGCCAGCTTGCGTGTACGCGTCTGCTCCGCGGAGGTGTCATAGAGAAACATCACCAGCAGTCCCATCTGGAGCGACCACAGCGCCAGCGGCAAAAGCTGCTCCAGATCCTTCGGCAGCCGTTCCACCGCAATCGCTTGCTGAAAAACCGCCGTGGCTCTCCGACGAATCTCCGTCGTCCCTCGCCCCAGGCAGGACAGCGGATGCTCCGGTTCGCCCGTATATCGAAACACCACACCCAGGAGTCTGCGATCGTCTTTGGCGAGGGTAAATTTCGAGTGCATAGCCGCAGCCAGCCGCGTCTTCAGATCCTTGCTCTGCTCAAATACTTCTGCACACAGCCGCTCCTGCTCAGTCTGTACGACCTCGTAGTAGGCCTGGATAATTGCTTCCTTGCTCGGAAAATAGTAGTAAGCCGCACTCTTGGCCACGTCGGCACGCGACGCCACTTCCTGCATCGTCGCCGCGTCAAAGCCCTTTTCACGAAATAGCTCCAGCGCACAATCGAAGATGTGTCTTTG
>JAOAPF010000055.1 GCA_025462755.1 Edaphobacter sp. | reverse complement strand
CGGTTCATATCCCGCGCGGCCTGGTTGAGGCGCGAGTAGATCCACTTGTCTTCCAGCGAGGTGATGCCGGTAGACGGCGGCGCACCTTCCACGTTCATGAAGATGAAGCGGGCGGCGTTCCAGATCTTGTTGGCGAAGGCGCGGTAGCCTTCGGTGCGGGCTTCGGAGAAGGCGATGTCAGTGCCCGGGGAGGCCATGCTGGCGAGGGTGAAGCGGACGGCGTCGGTGCCGAAGCGCTCGATGATGTCGATGGGGTTGATGACGTTGCCCTTGGTCTTGGACATCTTCTGGCGGTCGGCGTCGCGTACGAGGCCGTGGATGTAGACCTCTTTGAAGGGGACTGCGTCTGCGAGCGTGCGCTTGCTGCCGCCGGGCTGGTCGCTTGCGAGGGGGACGTCGAGCATGAAATGGCAGCCGAGCATGATCATGCGGGCGACCCAGAAGAAGAGGATGTCGAAGCCAGTGACGAGGAGGGTGGTTGGGTAGAAGGCGGCGAGGTCGCTGGTGAGTTGGGGCGTGCCGTCAGGACCGGCGTTGGGCCAGCCGAGGGTGGTGAAGGGAAGGAGACCGGAGGAGAACCAGGTGTCGAGTACGTCGGTTTCCTGCACGATGTCAGCGGAGTTGCAGGTGCCGCAGTGGGTGGGGGTTTCGCGGGAGACGGTAATGGCGCTGCAGGTTTTGCAATGCCACGCGGGGATGCGGTGGCCCCACCATAATTGCCGCGAGATGCACCAGTCGTAGATGTTCGTCATCCACTCGAGGTAGATTTTTTTGTACATCTCCGGGGTGAAGTTAATGTGTTTTTCGGTGACCGCGTTGATGGCGTTTTGCGCGATGGTGTTGCCGCCGGTGTTGGGGGTCTTGTTGACGGCGAGGAACCACTGCAGGGAGAGGCGCGGCTCGATGATGACGCCGGTGCGCTGGCTTAGGCCGATGGAGTTGGTGTGATCTTTGACGGCGACGAGGAGGCCCTGGGCTTCGAGGTCGGCTACGATGCGCTCGCGTGCTGCGTAGCGGTCGAGGCCGTGGTAGGGCGAGCCGGGGAGAGCGACGTGGGCGGTTTCGTCGAGAATGCTTGGGCTGGGGAGGTTGTGGCGCTGGCCGATGGCGAAGTCGTTGGGGTCATGCGCGGGTGTGACCTTGACGGCGCCGGTGCCGAACTCGGGCTTGGCCCAGTCGTCGGCGAGGATGGGGACCTCTCTGTCGGGGCCGCCATTAACGCCCGTCAGGGGGACGCGGACTTTCTTGCCTATGACGGCGGTGTAACGTTCGTCCGTGGGGTTTACGGCTACGGCGGTGTCGCCAAGCATGGTCTCGGGGCGTGTGGTCGCGACGACGATGGAGCCGGTTCCGTCGGCGAGGGGATAGCGGATGTGATAGAGCTTGCCGACGCGCTCTTCGTGCTCGACTTCGAGGTCGGAGACGGCGGTCTGGATGCTGGGGTCCCAGTTGACGATGTAGGCGCCGCGATAGATGAGGCCCTGCTCGTAGAGGCGGACGAAGGCTTCCTTCACGGCTACGGAGAGGCGGTCGTCCATGGTGAAATATTCGCGGGACCAGTCGACGGAGGCTCCGAGGCGCTTCATCTGGTCGAGGATGGCGCCGCCGTAGAGCTTGCGCCAGCACCAGACGCGCTGGACGAAGGCTTCGCGGCCGAGCTCTTTGCGGGAGGTGCCCTCGGTGGCCAATTGGCGCTCGACCATCATCTGGGTGGCGATGCCGGCGTGGTCGGTGCCGGGGATCCAGAGCGCCAGATCGCCGAGCATGCGGTGCCAGCGAGTGAGGATGTCCATCTCGGTCTGGTTGAGCATGTGGCCCATGTGCAGGCGGCCGGTGACGTTGGGCGGGGGGAGGAGGATGGTGAACTTTCGGGTTCCGTCCTGCGTATTTTTGGGAGTTGGAACGTCAAATAGACGTTCCCTGACCCAGTACTCGGCCCAGCGTTCTTCTATGACAGACGGATCGTATGTTTTCGGCAGTTCGTGGCTACTGGATTGCTCGCTCATGGATGCCTTAAGGGTAGCATCCACAGGCCGTTGCCTGCCGAATCCTGGCAGGGGTTGGTGCGAATGAGCCGTTCTATAAATCAACAATCAACCCGTGAATCAAACTCAAGTCGTACACTAGCCCACGAGGTCATTTATGCGTAGATTGTTCCTCGCCGTTGGACTTCTTTTTGTTTCCGCTCTTCCCGCACTCGCCAAAGGCACGGAGGACCGCGCCAGTGTTGGCAATGACATTACGATCGCCGAAGGAGAGACGGCGGGAGACGTTGCGTGCGTCTTTTGCTTTGTTCACGTTCATGGGGATGTAAGAGGAGACGTGGCGGTGCTGTTCGGGAAGATCGAGGTCGATCCGGGGCACAAAATTGGAGGCGACCTGGCTGCGCTTGGCGCCGATGTGAATCTGGGCGAAGGGGCGATGGTCGGAGGGGACGTGGCGATCGCTGCAGGCGATGCAAATCTTGCACCGGGGGCGATGATTCACGGGTCGCGGATGGTGCTTTCCAACCGAATCTGGCTGCTGCTTCCCTTTGCTCCGTTGCTGATTCTGATCGGAGTGATCTGGCTGATCGTGTACCTTGTGCGGCGGAGCCGTTACCAGTTTCCTGCGTATCCGCATGGCCGGGGATTTTAGATTCTTTTACCCCAGGCTGGTGGCGAGGAACAAATGCATGGCTCACGGAACCTGACTCGGCAGATCTACGTATCCGATAAAGCGTTCGGTTCAGGGTTGGTTTGGCGATTTGGTTCGGCGACTGGTTTTCCTTGGGGGACAATTGCGCGCACACGCTCTGAGTAGCTTCGTCCTGCCGCTTCTGCTCGCCGCTGGAGCACTCGGCCAGTCGCCGGGAAACCGCACGTATGTGGGGCAGGATATCTTCGTTGCCTCCGGCCAGCAGGTGCATAACGCCACCTGCCTCTTCTGCTCGGTGCAGGTGGAGGGGGATCTGACGGGACATGTCTTTGTCCTCTTTGGCAGCTTGAATGTCAGCGGGCAGGTGCGGAAGAGCGCTACGGTGATCTGGGGCAATGCCGTGGTCGATTCGCAGGCCAGAATCGGCGGCGACACCGTCGTTCTTGAAGGCAACGCAGTCTATGAGACCGACGAATCTCTCTCCGGGAGTGCGTATGTGCTGGGCGGACATCTCTCGCATGTGTCGAAGGCAAATGGCGAACGCCGCGGACACCGGGTAACGGTGAGCCCACTTTTCTTTGGACTGCTGGGCGCCGCTGCGCTTCTTCTTCTGTCCATTGTGATTGCGCCGCGTGCCCGTCGCCGTGCGACGGTTAACCAATCAAGCTGACCGAGGGACGGAATAATCAAGAGAGCAAAAACGAGGGGATGCAACCTTTGGCTGCATCCCCTTTCGTTTGTGATGGCACGATGTTAGAACGGGTTCAGTTTGGAGAGGCCCTTCTTCTTCTTGTGCTTGCTGGAGGATTCGTCGCCCTTGTCGAACTCTGGCTTCGGATTCTTCTTTCCGTTGGCGTTTGGAGCTTGTGCCGCCGGCTGCGGTTTGGAAGCGATGTCGTTGACGGCATTTGGGGCTTCGGCAGGCTTTTCCGCCGCGGGCAACGGCGTCGCGTTCTCCGGTCCTACGGCCTTGAGGCCGCCGTTGTTGTCGGCCGGCTTCGCGGTTGTTCCTGCAGTGGCTCCCGGAGTCAGAATCTCGACGCCCATGCTGTTTCCGCTGGCCGCAGGGGTGGCCGGCGCGTTGCCTGGCTGACTGGTTACCGCCGATGCTCCACTAGGAGCGCCTGCCGCGCCTGCCGCAGGGACATCCTGAAATTGGAGCGGTGCAGCTGGAGGCGCAGGAGCACTGGACGTCGACGGGGTGGCGACACCATCCGAGGCCGGTGCCGCGCCGTTGGCAGCGGGCGCCTCGACTTTGGCTGCGCTCGGGTTCATGGCGTCGTTGAAATCGGCGGTGATCTTGTTGACGACATGGGGAGCGATCGTCGGGGCGGGATCTGCCAAGCTCGGGTCACCATCTCTGGCCGCCAGCACGACGTCCGGCTTATGCATGACCAGGAGCGTCGCTCGATCCTGCAGGCGGTACTGCCTGCGGCTGTTTTCGAGCGCGACACTAGCCGCAACCTGCTCGGGCGTCGGCGTTGGGACCGGCACATTCATCGCATCGAGCCGGTCGCGCGCGTCCTCGGCGTGGGGAGTGGCGGAGTGCTCCAGCACGACTTTGCTGTAAGCCGCAATCGCCGCGTCGTCATAGGTCTTTTCCAGCTTGGCCTTGGCAGCTTCCGGAAGCTTCAACGTCCGGACAAAGCGCGCTTCGGTCTCGTAGGCGTCGCCGAGTCCGATCAGCACCTCGTCCATATGGCTGTACTGGGGATACGTGTCGACGACTGTTTGATACCGGGCGATGGTGGCCGGCCAGTTGTTGGAGTGCGCGGCGTAAAACGCGCCGATGGCCGCCTCCCTCGTAGCCATGACTTCCTGCACCTCGCGCAGCCGCTGCTTGGCCTGCGGCCCCAGGGTCGATTCGGGGAACTGCTGGAGCATCAGGCGGTACTCTTCTTCCGCGTGCGTGGCCTTGGCGTAGTCGCGGTCGGGCTTGTCCATCTGACGGAAGTAGATGTCGCCCACACGCATCTGGGCTTCGGCGGCCTCGGGTGCGTTGGGGAAGAAGGTAATGAAATCCTTGTACTCCTGCTCGGCCTGCGTGAGAGCTGCGGTGCCGCCCTCCCTGTACCAGCTGTCAGCGATGGCCAGTTTGGCCTTCATCTGATACTGCGAATCGGGATAAGTGTTGAGCAGGGTCTGCAGGTCGAGGCGGGCGACGTCGAAGTGGCCTCGCTTGGTCGCATCGAGGGCCTTGTCGTACAACACCTTGTCGGGAAGGCCGGCATCGACCGGAGCAATCTTCTTCTCCTTCTGCAACTCCCTCTTGGTGTCCTTGGACTGAACGACCTTCTCGCCCTTCTTGCTGCTCGGAGATGCGGAGAGGGTTACGGTCTGCTGCTGTTTCCCGTTGGCGTCGGTTGTCGTTTGCGCCGAACCGGTCACCTGGGCCATTGCAGCCAGGGAAGAGACCATCAGACCGGCGATCGCGAGGCCAGCCAGTGAGCTGGCCCTAACACTTGGAAAAAAGGAACGCTTGTTCATCCGCTATAGATCCCATCCGCCTCGCGTCCGGATGATATCAGGGACGCTCAGGCTGCCTTCCATTCTAAACTTCCCGTCAGATTTGTGCCGGGGAAGCCGCTCGCGCCAGTTCGAGGAATTCTCTGGCGTTCCGTTCGGTTTTGCCGGGGGCGAAGATCGCCGACCCGGCCACTAACATGTCCGCTCCTGCTTCGACCACGAGAGCGACCGTATCGTGAGCAACGCCGCCGTCGACCTCGATGCGAAAGTTGAGGCCCATCTCTTCGCGCATCTCGGCAAGGTGCGATATTTTGTCGAGGGCGAGGGGGAGAAACTCCTGGCCGCCGAAGCCGGGATTGACGCTCATGACGAGCACATGATGCACCATGGGAAGGACTTCGATGAGGGTCTCGACCGGCGTGGCGGGGTTGATGACGACGGCGGGCTGCATCCCGTGACGGGCGATCTGCTGGAGGGTGCGGTGCAGGTGGCGGCAGACCTCCTGGTGGACGCTCATCATATTGGCGCCGGCCTCGGCGAAGGCTTCGATGAAGTCGTCGGGATTTTCGACCATCATGTGGCAGTCGAGCGGCAGCTTCGTGACGGTGCGGAGGGCTTTGACCATGGGCGGGCCGAAGGTGATGTTTGGGACGAAGTGGCCGTCCATGACATCGACGTGGACGATCGTGCCGCCGCCGCGCTCGGCCGCCGAGACCTCGTCGGCCAGATGGGCGAAATCGGAGGCGAGGATGGAGAATGCCAGTTCGATCACTTGGGGTCCGCTCCTGTCTGCAAGTTTATCAGCGGATGGCATAGGTTCTGCTGGCGTTAGTTCTCCGACGGCCTTTCGACATGTTCGATGACGAACGTATCCACGGGACCCGTTTGCTTTACCAATTTAAGACCAAGCTGATTCTTGAGCGCCTCGGTAAATGTTGGTCCGGGCGCCTCCGGTATGTCGTCTGCATTAGGTGAGCGAGGGCCTTTTGATTCGGGAAGGAACTCGAGATTGAAATCAAACCTCCCCGGGAAGCCGGTTTGATCTAATACGGGCCGTTGGTCCATCCCTCCCTGGCCCCCTCCCATTACGGCGAAGAAGGCTGCAATCTGATCCATGGTCACATCCATCATTCGAAAGTGACGCTGGTTATTCACTGCCCAAGCCTGAACCGCGCCGCAAGAAGACGCGGGCTCCGAGACGATACTTGCCGGCGCTGGTTTATTGGCGCCGGTGCAGGTCACGTTGTCAGGATGTGGCTGGAGTTGTGGTCCCGGCATTCCAGGCTTGTCCAGAACGAGCGCGTAAACCGGAAGTTGCCGGGTCTCGGTGTGAATCGCCAGTTTAAAGCGGTCCGCAAGCAGAGACTGCATCATCAGACGCATCTGGTCTTTGGTCGGGTTGTGGTTTTCCGCACGTGCCTGAATGTCGAACTCCTGCGTCTTTGCCCACTGCGGCAATTGGTTCTCAAGAGACGGAATTTGGCTGGCGTCAACAATCTTGTAGGCAAAGATGATGTAACCGAGCAAGTCGCTAGTCGTTGTGAGGAGACCTCCCCTGGGGGGATAGGCGGCCGAAAAATCCAATTCGCCGTTGTTACTAACCTCGGCGCCGGGTTTGCTTTGCCTGATAGAAGCGACCTCGAACGACATGGTGCTGCCTGCTGCTCTCTGCCATTGTGGGATGGATGGAGATTGAGCGAATGCGACCGGAGTAAGGATCGAAGCGGCTGCGAGCAACAGTTTGAGCGCCGTGTGTCGGGTTATGGCCAAGGTAGTCCTCGAGTGGAGTTTCCAGATAGACGGTTGAATCTTTTGATTGCGCCGAGCTCTACAGATTTATTTGCAGATGACGGCTAATGGTTTTTTGGCAGCACAGGCACTTCTCTTTCGACGTCGGGACGGCCTTCGTGGAGAATTTTAGTCTTCGCTGCTTTGGCGCCTTCGCGGTTAGTGTCGGCCATGGGTTTGGGGTCGCCAAGGACCATGCGGGCGGCACCTCGGAGGATTTTTCGGATGGGCCAGGTGTTGTCTTCGTTTGCGAAGAAGATTTCGCCGATGCGCTGCTTTTCCGGCCGGTAGTACCAGCGACGCAGCAGGGAGAGGTGGTCGCTCAGGAGGGCGAGATCGTTCGGCTTGCCTGCCTTTTTTTCGAGCGCGGCCAAGGCGTGGGTGGCGCGTTCTTCCGGTGAGTTGGTGGCGC
>JAOAPF010000533.1 GCA_025462755.1 Edaphobacter sp. | reverse complement strand
GCAACACCTGGGGCATCGACCAGCGCGGCCTCTGGGTCGACAACGGCTGTCGCGCCGACTTCGCTATCGGCGGCGGAGGAGGCGGATACTATCCGCAACCCGGTTCGGGGCAAGGAACTATCCGGTGCTCGTCTGACAATGGCAAAAGAAACTGGTGCGACATCGGCAACAGCCGCGACGTCCAGCTCGTTCGCCAGATCAGCGGATCGCCCTGCGTTCGCGGGAACACCTGGGGCATCGACCAGCGCGGCCTCTGGGTCGACAACGGCTGCCGCGCTGACTTCCGCGTCCGCTAACCAATTACCCGCAGGAGCCACTTCCCACGAAGTTGGCTCCTGCTTCGTTTAACCCGCCTCAAACCTTCGGAGAAAAATCCGTCAGCGTCATGAACGTGATGTCGTGCTTCTCCACCAGCGGTCCATTCGCCTCCGACTCCGCCTTCAGCTTCACCCACTCGGGGTCCTTGCCGAATTTGGCCCAGCTCTCCTTGGCGGCCGCGCGACTCTTGTGCCGAAGCATATAAACTAGCGTGCGTCCCTGCAACGGCTCATCGGTCGGCGTCCAATAGCCCACACCATGCATTCCCAATCGCTCGAAGATCTTCGTCTCCTGCTCGCGAAACCGCTTCAGCAGCGCCTCGAGCTTGCCCTCGAACGTGTGATAGATGCGCAGCTCATACACGACGCCTGTCTCATCGGCCGCGGCCTCTGCTGCGAACCCACTCGCCCCCGACAACATCATCGCCGCTCCAATTCCCTGCAATACGTTCCGTCGATTCATCCCATCTCCTCAGATAGCGGTTTGTCTGCACTGACTCCACAGTAACTGAAAACGTGGCTACCTTTGAAAGCGCAGTCCGCCTCCGTAATTTGAGCGGCTCCCAATCGTCCGCCCTGGAATTGGGAAGCCTTAGATCGCCGGAGAAAAATCCATCAGCGTCATATACGTGGAGTCCACCTTCTCCACCAGCTTTCCATTCACCTCCGACGCCGTCGACACCTTCACCCACTCCGGGTCGTCATGAAATGCCTTCCAGTTCGCTGCCGCAGCCTCCCGGCTGGGATGCTTCAGAATGTAAATCAGCGTCCTGCCCTTCAGCGGCTCATCGGTCGGCAACCAGTAGGCGATGCTTATCATCCCATGCCGCTTGAAGATCGCATCCGTATGATCGCGAAACCGCGCCACCAACGCATCAAGCTTTCCTTCGTTCGCGTGATACACCCGGAGCTCATACACCACGTCCGACTTCGCCCCGCCATTCTGCGCTTCCATCTCGCTCGCCATAGAAAGCATCATCGCAGCTCCTATCCCTTGCAAAACATCACGTCGATTCATCATCTCTCCTCCATTCTCGTTCGATCAATCCACAGTCACGGTGAACATGACCACCTTCGCCGGCGGAGAGTCTTTCTCCCACGGCCTGCGATATTCAAACTGCAAACCCTGCCTCCCGGCCTTCACCGCCTTGAACCGCCATACCTCTACGCCGCCTGCTCCCACGGTACTTCCAGAGACATGCTCCTGATACGCTGTCCTTCCCTGCCTCATCAAAACAGGATTTACCGCCGGCGCAAAAACCCAGCTATAGCCGGTCGTGTGGTTCGCCTCGAGACGCACCTCCAGCACCGCACCCACCTTCAAACTCACGTCTCCGTGCGTCTGCTCCGTGACCACCGTAGCTCCCCCCGCTCCGACCTGTCCCGCAACGACCCCGTGCGCCGCTACAAAAAACGCCACCAGCGCCGCGTACCGCACAACCGCACCCCACCGCCTCATCAGGCCTCCACTTCCAGCGCAAATAATACCCTACCCACGACATTTGCAGAATCAAGTTCCCGGTTGCCGGTAGTGCGCCCCCGCCGCGAACACCCGTTCCGCTCCCCGCGGGTCCTTCTCCACACGCGTCTCCGAGTCCCGCGTCTCCGTATCAAAGATCATCGTGTTCCTCTCCTTCAAGTCGTAGCTGGGCCAGTGCGGCACGTCCTTGCAGTTCGGATCGCCCGTCCGCGCAAACGCAATCAGCATCTCCGACATCCGCGTCGCCAAAGGCTGCGCCGCGGCCTGCTCTTCCGCGCTCGCCCCGCACATTCCCGGAGCCAGCGCGACATTATCGAAGACAAACGGCAGATCGATCGTATGCAGCGCCCAGTGCCCCGGAAACGGCACCTTCCAATCCATCCGATAAACCCACGTATGCGCCTGGCTCCGCGCATCTGCCGTACGTCTGTCTGCCTCAATCACCTGGCCTGGCCACGCCCGAAACGCTACGGCCGCCGCCACTACAATATGCGCGGCATCCCTATCCGGATAGATCTCTCGATACCGCCGAATAATCTCCTCCGGCGTATACGACCCCAGAAATTGGCCCACGCTATTCTTCAAAGCCGCCGGCGCCTGCTCCCACGTCAACACGCCCGTCGGTCCCGCAGCTGAGGTCACCGTCTCATCATGCGTATTCGAGAGGATCATCGGCACCCCGGCCGAAATTCCCGGCGCATCCGGATCGAAGGGATCCCGCGGCAACACGCCTCCATCCCGCACCGGCAGCCATGCCGTACTCACCCGCGCCGCGTCCTGAATCTTCTCCATCGGAAGCGTTCGCAGCGCGTCGAGCTGGTCGTACTTCACGCCCAGCTTGTCCAGCACGTCTTTCGTCACCTCATTCGCAATCACCGTAGGCTTGGCCGTCACCTGTTGCCCGCTCATCGTCAGCACGCGATGAAACAAACCCTTCGCCGCAGGCATCGCCATCAGCGTCGCACACTTCGCCCCTCCGCCCGACTGACCGAAGATCAGCACCCGCGAAGCATCGCCGCCAAACTCGGCAATATTCTGCTGCACCCACTTCAGCGCCAGAATGATATCCAACATCCCCGCATTACCCGAATCGGCATACTCCTTCCCACCCAGCTCCGCCAGGTACATATACCCAAACGCATTCAGCCGATGGTTTACCGTTACCACCACGACGTCGCCGCGATGGCACAGCCGGTTGCCGTCATACAGATCGCAGTTCACCGTCCCATTGGTGAAAGCCCCGCCGTGAATATAAAAGAGCACCGG
This sequence comes from Edaphobacter sp., assembly GCA_025462755.1. GTDB lineage: Bacteria > Acidobacteriota > Terriglobia > Terriglobales > Acidobacteriaceae > Edaphobacter. The sequence continues at coordinate 8,777 of JAOAPF010000533.1, read as the reverse complement.
CCGCTTCTTCCCATCCCGCAGCCCCGGCGTCCACACATTCACGTGCAGGCAGTCCTCGCTCTGCGGACCTTGGTCTGGAGGCAGATGAAACCCCGTCCGCTCCGGCTCCCCGTTCGCCGCCAGCCTCCGGCCCGCCCGCTCCCCTACCATCTGCGGCGCTCGCGTCGACCACACCACGCACTCCTTCACTCCGCTCCAAGCCACCACCGGCAGCGGAGCCTTGAACCGCGTCTTCTTCGTATCCTCTCCATAAGGAATCCCGCGAAACACGTTCATCCCGTTCTCCACGCGTCCGCTCACTTTGCCAGCCGTGGTGGTCGCCATCGGAGCGTCCTCGCCAAAAGCAAACCGCTCATGCAGCATCATCGACGCCGCAGCCATGCCCGAGTAACGAAGTAGCGTCCGGCGATCAAACTTCCTCATCCCGCACCTCAAAGGCCAAGTTGTCCGACCACTTCACCGGCTTCCGATCATACCGCAGCGTTACCCTCAAAATCCCGCTCCGGCTTGTCCAGAACTAACTCGCCTTCCACCGATACACCCTGGTTTCGTCCCGCGGATCGGCCACCGGGTCTGACACCCTGTCCTCCTCCGACAGCTCACATACCCCACTCCACACCAACTCGAAGTCCTTTTCCAGCACAGCGGCCTGTTCCGGCTTCTGATAAACAACCTCCAATTCGTGTCCCCTGTCGCCAAACTCTTCACGCATCGCCTCCACAACAGCACGCATCACCGTCTCCGCAAACGGGTTATAGAAATAAACCAGACAAGGCCCGGACGGCCACCCCACCTCCGTCGCATCTTTGCACTCGATGCGAATAGGCGACCTGGCCTTTCCCGCGCCAGTCCATAACATTGCATTGGCCCTCGCAATCTCCGCCAGCCCCGGGTTCAACTCGACACCAACCGCCTCGCGAAATCCAAGCTCAGACGCCAGCAACACCGCCCTGCCCTTCCCGCAACCCAGATCGAGAAACGTATAGTCCTCGATCCGGTGACGAAGCCCTATGCCCTCCCAGCGCGAGATCGCAGCCCTGAACCCTGACGGCGGCACACCCACATAGCCTGCGATAAAAAGGTCATGGCGATGCCCAACACCCAGCTCCGACCCGGGAATCAGGCCGCCCGTATCGGTCCCATGTTCCAGATCAAACGGATGCACCGGCACGTTCCGCTTGCGCAGCCTCCGCCCCAGGCTCATCAACGCAGATCGCACGGTTCCAGCAACACCACGGTGCGCAAGCGACCACCTCACCCGCTTCAGAAGATGCGTCATCGGTCGCCCCATCTGCAACGTCACACCCCGGATTACCAGGTGCTTAAAAGCTGCCCAACCAGATATACACTCTTGACCAGCATGAACATCACACGCCGCCGCGGAGCCATCGCCTTTTTCATCACCCTCGGCGCGATCCTCGTCGGCCTGACCATCACCCAAAGCGCCTGGATCCTCCTCAACGAGCGCACCGTCGCCTTCGCCATCGTCGGCATCATCCTCTTCGCCGCCTTGGTCGCCGGGGTCGTCCTCAACACGATCTTCCTCGTCCGCGAGGTCCGCCGCAACGAGCGCCAGGACTCCTTCCTGAACGCTGTCACTCACGAGCTCAAAACACCCATCGCCAGCATCCGCCTCTATCTCGAGACCCTGCAACGCCGCCCGGTCGAAGAGGCCCAGCGCCAGGAGTTCTACAAGATCATGCTCTCCGACTCCGACCGCCTCCTCGCCACCGTCGAGCAGGTCCTCAAGGCCGGGCAGCTAGGCCAGCGCCACCGTCAACAAAACCGCACCGTCATCAACCTCGAATCCCTCGTCGCCGACTGCATCGCCATCACCCTGCAGCGCCACCATCTCCCGCCCGGCAGCATCGTTCTCGAACCTGTTCCTAGCGCGGTCCGCCTCCACACCCTCGGCATCGCCGAAGACCTCCGCACCGCCGTTATCAACGTCCTCGACAACGCCGTCAAATACTCACCCGACGGCGTGCACATCCGATGCTCGCTGGCCATCGTGAACTACAGCACAGTCGCTCTCTCCATTACCGACACCGGCGTCGGCCTGGATCCCAGCCAGTTCAAGCGCATCTTTAAGCGCTTCTACCGCGTCCCCGGCCGCTCCATGGCAAAGATCAAGGGAACAGGGCTCGGTCTCTTCCTGGTCCGCAACATCGCCCGTCAGCACGGCGGAGACGCCACGGCCAACAGCCCGGGGCCCGGCCTGGGCGTCACCATAACCATCACGCTCCCGCTCGCCACCATCGCCGAAGGCACTTCGAGGACCAACGTATCGGAAACTTCTCCCATGTCGCATGGACACGGTTGATATTTTCGAAGAGACCAAACTCGTTGTTCTCCGCTCATTCCCGATTGGTCATGCCTGTAAACGTTTGAAAATGTTCCGCTAAATTGGTGGCTTCCCAAATTGCGGATCCACACCCCTCTGGTCGGACCTTCCGCCCTTGGCCAGCTGCGCGAAAATATTATCACTTACGCGTAAAATTTTACAGACAAAGCCATTAACTAAGTGCATGCTAGTTGTACTTACAAAGTACTTCCGTTGGGGGAATTTCCATGCAAAGACGATTTGCATCACTCACCTTGGTAGCTGTGCTTCTTCTGGCTCCGATCGCTCTCCACGCTGACACCCTCATGACCGGCCAGTTCGTCATTACCGGAACTGTCCAAAACGTGGGTACGACTCTTATGTTCGACCCCGTAACGCTCAAGACAGGGACCGGAACCCAGACAGGAACCTTTGCTACTATCCTCACCGACGGGCTCGGCTTCAGTGGTGGGACTGCAAATATCGCCTACAACCCCTACACGCCGGATAGCGCCTTCTTTTTCATCGGCCCTCTGACCATCACTCTCGACACTCTCAACGAGACGACGGTCGGATCTATGTTGGATTTCTCCGGCGTAGCCACTCTTGCTGCTGCCGGGTTTACGAACACTCTCGCGAACTACTCGTTCAGTACATTGCCTTCTGGACCCACCATATTCACGGCAACCACCATCGTACCGACAGCACCATCTGTTCCTGAGCCGTCCTCCCTTGCGCTCTTCGGTACCGGCGTACTGGGTCTTGCAGGCTTCGCCGCAAGGAAGTTCCGCAACTTAAGAGCCTGACGAACTTCCCTTCATCCAGCAAACTTTACACCGAGGACGTCATCTGGCAATCAAAGCCTGACGTCCTCTTCCTTTGCCACCCAAAGACTCACAGCCTCTGACTGCGTCTGAACTTTGCGGCGCGCAGGTCCCACCGTATCCTACCCAAATATTGAAGCTTCATAGCGAGCGCCGCCTTCTTCCCGCAAATCCGTCTCCGGTACACTGACATCGCAGCTATCTCAAGCGCCGTACCGGTGGGTTCATGTTTCTTCTCTGGAAGTACTTCGCTCTGGGCTTCAGCGCGCTTCTTCCTCTCATCAACCCCCTCGGCTCAGCGCTCATCTTCCTGGGCCTCGTGGGCAACGTCCCCATCGACGCCTACCGTGCCCTCGCCCGTAGAATCGCCATCAATACCGTCATCTTCCTCGCCGTCGTCGAGCTTGTCGGTTCGTCCATCCTCGGCTTCTTTGGCATCTCTCTCCCCATCATGCAGTTCGCCGGAGGAATCGTCATCGCCATGATCGGCTGGTCGCTCCTGAACCAGAAGGACAGCGCACCCAGCCAGGAGAAGACTGACGCCGCCGAAGCCGCCGTCCCCGCCCTCACCGGGCATGAGATTAACCGGCTCCAGGAGAAAGCCTTCTACCCCTTCACCTTTCCCATCACCGCCGGCCCCGGCTGCATCGTCGTCATGCTCACGCTCAGCGTCCATGCCACCCACCCCACCGTCACCCAGACCATCATCGCGCACCTCGGCCTCTTCCTCGCCACCATCGTGCTCAGCGGAAGCATCTATTTCTGCTATGCCTATGCTCCGAAGATCACCCGCGCCATCTCTCCCTCCACCGCCCACGGGATCCTTCGCGTCATAGCCTTTATCCTGCTCTGTATCGGCGTCCAAATCGCGTGGAACGGCCTCAGCAGCCTTCTTGAACCTCTGCTAAACCATCAACAAATTACGTAACTATCAAAGTCACAAATTGTATCGGCAAGAAGCATCCCATGAGTGACTCCACAGCGCCCCTGATCGTACTCGTCGAAGACGAAGAACACCTCGCCCAAGGTCTTCTCTATAACCTCCAGGCCGAAGGCTATCGCACCCACCACGAGGCCGACGGCGACGCCGCCCTCGCCTACCTGCTCGCCCCGAAAGCAGATACCGCCGAAAATATCGCCGCCATCGTCCTCGACTGCATGCTTCCCGGCGCGGACGGCTTCACCATCGTCCGCGCCCTCCGCGAAGCGCAACGCTACACCCCCGTCCTCCTGCTCACCGCCCGCTCCCGCCCCGAAGACGTGCTCGAAGGTATCGAAGCCGGAGCCGACGACTATCTGGCCAAACCCTTCGACCTCAATATCCTCCTCGTCCGGCTAAAGTCTCTCCTGCGCCGCACCGCCTGGCAAAACGCCGCAACCCCGGAGACCCCGCCGCCCGTCCTCGCCGATCAAAGTGACGAATACTCCTTCAATCACCGCACCATTCGCTTCGACACTCTCGAACTCATCGCCCCCAACCGCACCACGCACCTCACTCTGATGGAAGCCGATCTCCTCCGTCACTTCACCGAACGCGAAGGCCAGATCGTCTCCCGCAAACAGATCCTAGAAGAGGTCTGGCGGGTCCACGAAGACACCGACACCCGGGCCATCGACAACTTTATCGTCCGCCTGCGCCGCTACATCGAAGACGACCCCTCCGACCCTCAGCACCTGGTCACCGTCCGTGGCATCGGCTACCGCTTCCTCGCCAACCCCTGATCCAGATCCCAGGCCCTCGCTTTTCCTTTGCTATTGCTGTTGCTGTTGCCTTTGCTGTTGCTGTTGCCGTTGCCTTTGCATCTGCCTTTCTTGTTGTCATCCCGTAGGGATCTGCTGTTGCCTTTTCCCTTGCCGTTGCTTTCGGGATTAAGCGTAGGGCTTTAGCCCTACGAAAATTGCTCGCAAGTATTGGCGGCTTTAGCCCCGGGGCCTTCTCTTCACCGATCGCAATCTCACCTAACGACCTCATTCATGATGACGCGCCAGCAGCCCATCCACAGCCACCCCCTGTTTCGCCTCCCGCCACCTCTGTGCCTCGACCGGCGCCAAAATCCGGTGCACTGTCGCCAGCAGCTCCGGCAGCCGGAACGGCTTCGCCAGAAAACTCCAGCCCTGCTCCCGCAGCCCTGCCACTTGCCCATCTTCGAGACCCCCTCCCGAGATCAGCAGCACCGGCACGTCTCGCCGCATCGCCTTCAATTCCCGGGCCAACTCCATCCCCGACTGCCCCGGCATGTACAGGTCCGTCACCACGAGATCAATCTGCGGCACGCTGCGAAATATCTGCGCCGCCCGTTCGACGTCTCCCGAACTGAATACGCTATAACCCTCATGCTCCAGAAACGTCCGTGTCAGCAAACGAACATCCGGATCGTCATCCACCAACAAAATTACGCTTGGGGACAGCTCAGACGAGCCACCGTAACTAGGAGAAATTTCGAACGCCATCTGCGAATCTTTGTGCTTGTTACTGGTAAATACTTCCATTTCGCTCAACTTTTGAACGCCACCGTCGCTCACTCGGGCGTTCCTTTGCTCCGCTGATACTTCTACAAAGATGGACTCCTCAATTCAGCCCCGAGTTGCCTTGCGAAATCCACTCGCAACCCAATCCTCAACGCGGCGCCAGGCGATCTCTACCCCGAGATACACTTGAGCCACATACTTGAGCCAGTTACATCGGAAGCGAGTCTCACGAAGTAGCAAAAAAATGCGTATTCTCACCCGCTACATCCTCCGCGAAGTAACCTCGCACGCCCTGCTCGGCGGAGCCCTCTTTACTTTCATCATCTTCACTCGCGACCTCGGCAAGATCCTCGAGTTCGTCGTCCGCGACTCCGCCTCCTACACCGATGTCATCCGCATCATCGCCTACACTCTGCCCAACGCGCTGGTCGTAACCATCCCCATGGCGGTCCTCGTCGGCATTCTCCTCGGCCTCTCCCGCCTCGCCGCCGACAGCGAAATCACCGCCATGCGCGCCGCCGGCATGGGCGCCCTCGACTTCGTCCGGATCGTCTCCATCGTCTCCGCCGTCGCCCTCGCCCTCGGCCTCTTCAACTCGCTCTATCTCGCGCCTCGCGCAGCCGCCGGCCTCATCGCCCTGGGCGAATCCCTCAAATCTTCCCAAGCCTCCTTCGAGGTCCAACCACGTGTCTTCTACGAAGAGTTCAAAAACCGCGTTCTCTACATCCAGGACGTGACTCCCGCCGCCGGAGCCGCCGTCTGGCAGCACGTCTTCCTCGCCGACCTCACCGAGCCCGCCGACCCCCACATCACCACCGCCGCGCAGGCCATCGTCGTCAACGGGACCCCCAACACCCCCGACGCCCAGACCATCCGCCTCCACCTCCTCAACGGTGGCCAGCACGACACCTCCCCCAACGACCCCAACCAATACAACATCTCCACCTTCACCACCACCGACATCCCCATCGAGACCGAAGCGCCCGAAGAAGCTCACCTCGGCCGCGTCAACACCCCCATCCAGGCCCTCTCGCTCGCGGAACTCTGGCGCCGCGGCAACTCCCAGGCCAAAACAAACGGCCGCGAAGCCTCCCTCTACCGCATTGAGTTCAACAAGCGCTTCTCCTACCCGTTCGCCTGCCTCGTCCTCATGCTCGTCGGCGTCCCCCTCGGCATCTCCTCCAAACGCGGAGGCAAATCCACCGGCTTCGTCCTCACCATCCTCCTCGTCTTCGTCTACTACTTCCTCTCGCTGGTCGGCGGAGCCTTCGCCCAGTCCGGGAAGCTCTCTCCCTTCCTCGGAGTCTGGGGAGCCAACCTCCTCTTCGCCGCCGCCGGAGCCATCCTCCTCTACCAAATGTCCCGCGGTGGCATCGCGCTCAGCATCTTTTCCTCCATCGGCGTCGCCCTCAACAAACTAGTCACCCGCCTCGTCAGCCGCAACGCATCCCCCAACATGCGTTCCAACTACGACGTCGCCACCCTCCTCCGCCGATTCCGCAGCATCTCCCGCATCCAGTTCCCTCTCCTGCTCGACGACTACGTCATGCGCGAGTACGCCACCAACTTCAGCATCGTCCTCTTCTCCTTCTCCCTGCTCTTCCTCATCTTCACCTTCTTCGAACTCATCGGCCCCATCTTCCGCAACCGCACGCCGTTGCCCACCGTATTTGAGTACCTCGTCAACCTCATTCCCTACATCCTCTACAACGTCACCCCGCTCTGCGCCCTGGTCGCCGTGCTCGTCACCTTCGGAGCCCTCAATCGCACCTCCGAGCTCACCGCGATGAAGACCAGCGGCATCAGCCTCTACCGCATCATCACTCCAGTCATCGTCATCACCATTCTCATCTCCATCGGCCTCTTCGCCTTCGACGAGTCCTACCTTCCCTCCGCCAACCGCCGCCAGGAAGCTCTCCTCTCCATCATCAAGAACAAGCCCGCCCAGACCTTCTCCCGCCCCGACCGCCAGTGGATCTCCGGCCAGACCAACAACGCCGGCGAGCCCGCCCGCATCTTCTACTACCAGCGCTTCGACGCCGAAACCAACAAGTTCGCCAACCTCACTGTCTTCGAGTTCGACCCCGCCGGCTTCACCCTCCATCGCCGCATCTTCGCCACCTCCGCCCGCTGGGACCCGCAGGTCAACAACTGGGTCTTCTACAACGGCTGGCAGCGCACCTTCTCCGGTGAAACCATCGCCAGTTATCAGCCCTTCACCGTCTCCACCTTCCCCGAGATCAAGGAGCAGCCCACCTACTTCAAGAAGGAATACATCCCCTCGCAGGAGATGACCTACAACGAACTCTCCGACTACATCGCCGACCTCAAACAATCCGGCTTCGAAACCAAGCGCCTCAGCGTCCAGCTCAACAAAAAAATCGCCTACCCACTCGTCACCCTGGTCATGGCAATCCTCGCAATCCCGTTTGCTCTATCGATGGGCAAAAAAGGCTCCCTCACCGGAATCGCCACCGCCATCAGCCTCGCCATTGTCTACTACGTCGTAGCCCTCGTCTTCGAATCTCTCGGCAACGTCAACACCCTCCCCGCGGTCCTCGCCGCGTGGACCCCCGACCTCCTCTTCGGCATCACCGGCGCCTACCTCCTCCTCCGCACCCCCACTTAACTACGCACCATTGCACTAGCCCGTCGCCGTCGCTACACATTTGTTGTCGCCGTTGCCGAAGCCGTTAGCCCTTGCCGAAGCCGTAGCCCTTGCCGTTGCCTTGTCGTCGCCGTTACGGTTGCCGTTGCGTTTCAAGTCTTTGCTGTCATTCTGAGCGCAGCAAAGGATCCCGAAGAACTCGATTCCCCACTATCGTTAGGACCTTTTCACCACCAACTCCCTGCCCTTCCTTCGAAGGTCGCGAAGGTGTTTGTGTCTCCGAGTGGAGAGAGGCAGTTGAGACCTCAAAACTGCACCTTCCAAACCCTCACTACTCCCGAAACAAATGATTCAAAATCGCATTCATAAGCGGATCGATCACCACCACGTCCGCCGGATAAGACCAGAACCCAATCAAATCCCGCACCATCTCGCTCACTCGTTTCTTCACCCCATCGCGAAACACCTGTTGCTCCTCGATCGGCAGCTGACTCAGCAACAGCCCATTCAAGCTCGTATCAATAGCATTCGTCCGCGTCGGCGAGTACCGTAT
>JAOAPF010000495.1 GCA_025462755.1 Edaphobacter sp. | reverse complement strand
TCGAAGTCCACAAACAACACCCGCACCGCCGCGTCCGGCACGATCACTGTCACATCGCGCATCCGCTCCCGCCCGCTGCCTGCAACCCCATCCAATACCTTCCGCAGCGCGGCTGTCACCGCGGTCCTGTCGACGATATTGCCCACCTTCAACCCAGGTGCCACTGCGCCCTCGGCCAGATTGGCTTTCGCCACGCCCGTCAGCAAAGCAGTTGCATCCTCAGCCCGCGCCGCGACTACGCCCTCTGCGCGGACTTCAACAGCCAGCCGCGGCCGCGTCCCCAATGTCTTCGGTAAAATTTCCATTCCGTCCTAGACTACCTTGCTCTTTCCGTTGCCACTACCACTATCGGGAATGTCCCATGGTTATTACGGTTGGTGCCCATCTATTGCCGGGTGGCCATCCATTGCGGGTGGCCCATCCTTTGCAGTCTCATCGTAAGGGTGGGGTATTCGCGCTACGCGCGAACCGCTTTCTCTTCCAAGGCCCCTTTTTTCAAGACGTCATCCTACCGCCCCGCCTCAATAAACGTAACCTTATTAATCTCTCGCAGCGTCGTAATCCCATCCCTCACCCGCTCCAGCGCAGAATCCCGCAAAAACGCCATCCCCTTATCTCTCGCCTTCTTCCGAATCTCGCTCCCTGGTTTCTTCGCCAGCAGCATCTCGCGGATCTCGTCATCAAGCTCCAGCAGTTCATGAATCGCCGAACGCCCACGGTACCCCGTTCCACCGCACTCGATACATCCTGTTCCTTCGCGGAAGTTGAAGTTGCGCCACTCCGCCAGTTCGAGCCCGCTCGCCAGCAACTCATCCTCGGAATAATGCACATCCTTCACGCAAAATTGACACACCTGCCGCACCAGTCGCTGCGCCAGAATGCAGTTCAACGCCGAAACAAAGTTGTAAGGCTCCACGCCCATATTCAAAAACCGCCCCAGCACATCCACCACATTATTCGCGTGAACCGTAGTGAAAACCAAGTGCCCCGTCAACGCCGAGTTGATCGCAATCTGTGCTGTCTCTGCGTCACGAATCTCTCCGACCAGAATCTTGTCCGGGTCATGCCGCAGAATCGACCTCAACCCACGGGCAAACGTCAGCCCCTTCTTCTCATTCACAGGAATCTGCGTAATCCCGCGAATCTGATACTCAACCGGATCTTCAATCGTGATGATCTTGTCTTCCTCAGACTTGATCTCATTCAAGGCCGCATAAAGAGTCGTCGTCTTTCCCGAACCCGTAGGCCCGGTCACCAGCACCATCCCGTAAGGCTCTTTGATATAGCGCCGGAATCGCGTCAAGTCCTTCTCCGCAAAGCCCACCACATCGAGGCTCAGCTTCTTGAACTTTTCCGACATCGACTCCTTATCCAGCACACGAAGCACAGCATTCTCGCCATGCACCGTCGGCATAATCGAAACACGAAAGTCGATCAGCCTCCCCTTGTACCGAACCCGAAACCGTCCATCCTGCGGCACCCTCCGCTCCGCAATATCCAGCTCCGACATCACCTTGATACGCGACAAAATCGTCTGATGATGCTCCCGCGCAATCGGAGCCATCGCCTGCTGCAGCACGCCGTCGATTCTGTACTTCACCAGCAGCGAATCATCAAACGTCTCTAAATGGATGTCGGAGGCTCTCCGTTCCAGCGCCGTAAAGATCGTCGTATCCACCAGCCGGATAATCGGCGAGATATCGTCCTCGCTCGTCAGCCGCTCAATCGAGATATTCGAGTCCTGGTTGTCATCGCCGTGCAGCACATCGAAGGCAAGCCCTTCACTTGCCTCATCGAGCACCCGCTGCGACTGCTCCGTCTTCTTCAGCAGCTCCGAGATCTGGCTCAGCGTCGCCACCCGCGTCACCAACCGCTGCCCCAGCAGCCCCGAAATCTCGTCCAGAACCATCAATTTTGAAGGATCGGACACAGCAATCGCCAGCCGCCCCTCCATCTGCTCCAGCGGCACGAAGTTGTACCGGAACATCATGTCCACCGGCACGCTCTTGAACAGCTCATGCGAGATCTTAAAGTTCTTCAAATCAACAAATTCCGCACGATAGCGCCGGGCGATCAGCTGCGCCCGCTCCACCTCATCCATTCCCTGTTCAAGGGGTATTGCCAACGGTGCCATTGCCATATCCGTAAGACTCCTGTTTCAACCAACCGTTACTGACACCTTTGCGTCATTCAACGCATCTAACCCGCTACGCAGGCCCTCAACGCGATTTAGCGCGCATCTCCTATTATTCAGCACAACCTGCTTTAATGATATTCTCCGCCCGACCGTCCGGCCCAGTATCTACGACTTATGGAGGACCCTCATGAGCACAGCTCCATCTACCCTCACCGGCCTCATTCCCAGGGCCATCAACTGGTCCATCGCCCTCAGCATCTTCCTTATCATCGCAGGACTCATCGCGCTGTTCCTACCCTTCCTCTCTGGCGTGGCTCTCACCCTCTTCTTCGGCTGGGCCATGATCCTCAGCGGCGTCACTCATCTCATCTTCGCCTTCAAGACCCACACCACCGGTGTTCGTATCTGGGAGATACTCATAGGCCTCATCTATCTCGTCACCGGCGTCTACCTCATCCTTCACCCGCTCGATGCGCTCATAGCCCTGACCCTCATCCTCGCCTGTTATCTCTTCTTCGAGGCCATCGTCGAGTTCATCCAGTTCTTCCAGCTACGTCCCCGCCACGGCGCAGTCTGGCTCCTCGTCGACGGCATCATCACCCTCATCCTTGCCGTAATGATCTGGCGCGCCTGGCCTGCCAGCTCCATCTGGGTCATTGGGACCCTCGTCGGCATCAGCATGATCTTCAGCGGCGTCTCCCGCCTCATGCTCTCCCTCGCCGCCAAACGAGTCCTCAACCTCGCCAGCCCTATCTGAATCGATACCAGCAAGACAGAAACTGTTGCACCGTTCCCGAGGGCGTTTCATGCAGATCCAGCGAGCTCTCGACTAGAGAAAATCGATCACCGAGCTCGCTCCCCAGCGATGAAGCGTCGTATCGCATCGCAGCCAGCCCACTGCAGCGTTCCGGCCCCGCCGGTCCGAACGTACTCACAATCAGACTCCCTCCAGGCTTCAGCGCTCTCTCTACCCTCTCAACATAAGCACGCCGCTGCACTGCTTCAGTCAGAAAGTGAAAGACCGCCCGGTCGTGCCACAAATCAAAGGAAGCCTCCGGCAACACCGTCTCCGTCACGTCCCCACAGATCCATCGGATCGCTCGCCCCGCCTGCCCCACGCGCGCCTTCAACCCATCAAGCGCAGCCTGTGAGATCTCCAGCATCGTGATGTTCTCGTAACCGAGCCCCAGCAGATCCTCGACCAGCGTGGACTGCCCAGCGCCAACATCCAGAAGCGATGCCAGCCGGTCCGGCGCAGCTCGCTCGATCAACTCCAGCGACCGCACTAGATGCGGACTAAACCAGCTCACCTGTCGCGGATCCTTCGTCGCGTGGACCTGTTCCCAGTGGGACCGCGCATCCATATTCCAAGACTCCTCAGGCCCGCCGCCTACTGCCCCTTAACGTAGGGTGGCCCATCCTTTACAGTCTCATCGTAAAGGGTGGGTTATCGAGCCAAAGCGAGACCGCCTTTAATCTGACTCATCCCAATCCATCCGTGCTAAGACCAATCGCTCTTATCAGCTTTTGTCCTTTTAATCACTGGCACGCCTTTATAAAGCGCTACTGCCCTCCGGCCGCCCCGGCCGCGCTCAGGCTGAAGATAGGCCAATACAGCGCAATCAGAATCGTAGTCACCACCAGCCCCATCACGATCAGGATCGCCGGCTCAATCAAACTCATCGCCGCCGTCAAGTTCGTCTGCACATCCTCCTCAAAAAACTCCGCCACCGAATTCAACATCTGCGGCAGCGCTCCGGTCGACTCGCCCACCTCGATCATCTCGATCGCAAGCTCCGGAAACACCTTCGTCGCCTCCAGACTCGCCGACAGTCCCTTCCCCTCCCTCACCGTCTCCACCGACGTATACACCGCACTGGCAATCTGCCGCGAATCGATCGACCGCGCCGCCGTCTCCAGCGATGGCACCAGCGGCAAACCTCCCGTCAGCAGCGTCGACAGCGTTCTCGAAAACAACCCCACCTGGTACTTCAACCAAACCGAGCCAATCACTGGCAGTGCAATCCGAATCCGATCAATCAGATTCGCCCCCGCATCCGTCTTCGTCCACCGGTACAGCAGGAAACCGACGAACACCGCCACCACCGCCACATAAAGCCCGTAGTGCTGCGCCTCTTGCCCCAGGTCCAGCAGAAAAACCGTCAACGCCGGCAGCTTCGTCCCGAGCTGGTCATACAACTGCGCAAACCGCGGCACCACAAACGTAATCAGAAAGATGAACAACCCAACTACCATCACCACCAGAAGCGCCGGATAGATCAGGCTCGCCTTAAGCTTCTTGCGAAACGTAAGCGACACCCGCTGAAAGTCCAGAAACCGCTGCAACACCTCTTCCAGATTGCCCGACCGCTCCCCCGCCAGCAGCGTCGTCGTATACACAATCGGAAACCCGCCCTGCGCCTCGAACGCCTGAGAGATCGACTCGCCCGTCTTCACCCGCGCCGCCACGTCCTCCAGCTGCGCGCGAAAGTGTGGCAGCTTCTGCCGCCGTCCAAGCAGCTCCAGCGAACCCAGAATCGGCAACCCAGCTTTAATCAGGGTCAAAAACTGCTGGTTGAAAACCAGAAAATTCTCCAGCTTCACCTTCTTCTTGCTCGCCCCCAGCAGACTCTTCGCCTTCACGGAATAGACGTAATATCCCGCCTGCGTAAAGCGAGCCTTCAGCTCCTCCGCCGTCGACGCCGCATGGCTCTGCTCCATCACCCTGCCGCGCTCATCCGCCAGCTTGATCACAAACTCATTCATAGATCCCTAAGACACCCACCAATCAACATGAAGTAACTCTGTCCATCTTAGACGTTCCCCCGCGCGGGTTCGTCCCCTACAACCCATGGGTAGTCCCTTATGCACCCTGATGCGCACCCAAACCAGCCACCCTGACTGAGCCGGTATATCCCTATTTGGTTCAAAACAGACAGCAATTTTCCCTTTACCACCGCAAAACAGGCAGTATGATGCTCCCATCCATTCGGAGGCTATTCTTTGCGGACTAAGTGTCTACCACTTCTGGCCCTGCTCTTTTTTGCTCCCGTTCTCTCGCTGGCACAACCACCTTCCACCCACTCTCCTCTCCTCGTCACCGGCCTAGGCAAAGCCACCGCCACACTCGACGGGCCGTGGCAGTTCCACACCGGCGACGACTCCTCCTGGGCCTCTACCACCCTCGACGACTCCGCATGGGAGAGCATCCAGACCGACAAATCCTGGGGAGCCCAACAGCACTTCAACTACACCGGCCACGCCTGGTACCGCCGCCACATCACCATCGATCCCGCAACCGACCCCAACCTCGATCTCTCCATCTTCATCCGTCACATCGACGACGTCTACGAACTCTACTGGAACGGCACAAAGATCGGTGCCTACGGCAAAATGCCGCCCAACCCAAGCTGGTTCTATAACCCTCCTCCGCAGTTCTATGGTCTCGGAAAAGCGCAATCCGGTGTCCTCGCCGTCCACGTCTGGAAAGAGGTTCCCACCTCCTTCGATTCCGGCATCCGCGGCGGATTTGTCGCTCCGCCTCTAATCGGCAGCAACGCCGCCATCGCCTCGTACGCGGCCGAGCGCAAGTACGGTTGGCTTCAATCCCGCCTCTACTCCGGCGGCCTCGCAATTCTCTACAGCATCGTAGGAACCCTCAGCCTCCTCGCCTGGATCCTCAATCGCCAGCGAAAACTGCTTCTCTGGATGGCAGCATTTGCCTACGTGCCGCTGGCTCTGCAGATGCTCTCCGGATTCCGCATCCCCATTCGTTACATGTTCTCTCTCAGCCTGCAGCAGCCCTTCTTCGCGCTTCAGGACATCTCCCTCTGGTTTCTCCTGCTCTATCTCCTGCAGCTCGACGACAATCCTCGTCTCGTCCGCTGGACCCGCATCTTCGCAATCATCTCCATCACCTCCGCCTCCATCGACGGCCTCCTTGGCCTTATCGATCCCAGTGGCCCACTCGGCGCATTCGGCCAATGGGTTGATGCCATCTGCACCGCCATCACCACCGCCGTCGAGGTACTCCCGCTCATCCTCATCCCCTTCGCCTTCAAAAAGCGTCACAGCATCGCCACCTGGCTGGTTGCCTTCTTCGCCTTTTCGACCGAGATGATCTCCGTCGTCCGCATCGCCTCACAGCAGGGCTCCCGCTTCACTCACTGGACCCTTGCCGACAAGATGCTCGCTCCTGTCTTCACCATCCATAACAATCCCTTCACCATCTACCTCCTCTCCTACACCTTCCTCTTCTTCTCCATCGTCTACGCTGTCTATCGTTACTCCGTCGACCAGAGCAAACGTCAGGGCGCCATCGAGCAGGAGTTCAAAAGCGCCCAAGAACTCCAGCGTATCCTCATCCCCGAAACCCTTCCGCCCCTTCCAGGATTCGCCGTCACCAGCGCCTACCGTCCCGCCCAGGAGGTAGGCGGCGACTTCTTCCAGCTCATCGCAAAATCCGAAGGCTCCGCCCTCTTCATCCTCGGCGACGTCAGCGGCAAAGGCCTCAAAGCCGCCATGACCGTATCTCTCATCGTAGGCACTGTCCGCACTCTCGCCGAGATGTTCAACGATCCCGCCGAGATCCTCTCCCGGCTCAACCGCCGCCTGCACAACCGCCTCCAGCAGGGCTTCGTCACCTGCCTCATCCTTCGCCTCGACCCCGACGGAACCTGCACCTTCGCCAACGCCGGCCACCTGCCACCCTTCCTCAACCACCAGGAGCTCAACGTCCCTCCCGCGCTTCCTCTCGGCCTCCTAGCCTCCGCCAGCTACGACGAAACCACCATCCACCTCGACATCGACGACCGCCTCACGCTCTACACTGACGGCCTGCTCGAAGCCCGCAACGCCAACGGCGAAATCTTCAGCTTCGAACGCCTGCAGCAACTTCTCGCCACCAAACCCGACGCAAAAAAAGCCACCGACGCCGCAGTCGCGTTCGGTCAGGACGACGACATCACCGTCCTCACCATCACCCGCCTGGCCATCGGCATCGAATCCACCACCCTCCTCGAAGCCCCCACGCTAGTCGCCACTACCGCCTAAGCCTCTTGCAGTCGCCGTTACTTTTTGTTGTCATTCCGCAGCGCAGCGGAGGAATCTGCTGTTGCAGTCGCCGGGTCCCCATATCTCGATTTTGAGATGTGGGCATCGTGCGGAGCACGACCGCTTTCCTTTCCGTCAACGCAATTCACTACATTGTGTGTAAGAAGTGTGAAGCGCCCAAAAGAAATAATTGAAAAAAATATTTCAAAAAGTTGGCATATTTTCAGCTCACCATAGCACAGTCATCAGCCGACCACGATTCACCACGAATCCACCACAACCTCACCACGAAAACACCTCACAAAAACGGCACATTTTCCAAAACCACTCTCTCAAAACACCCATAAAAAGCATAAAAAAAGCCCCGGCCACCGCCGGGACTTTTCCTTACAAAAATAAAAAATTAAACGCTGAAGCTCGAACCACACCCACAGGTCGACTTCACCGCGGCATTCTCAAACTTGAAGCCGGCAGCCTCGAGCGTCTCCACATAGTCCACCGTACAATTCTGCAGATACATGGCCGAGGTCGCGTCCACAAATACCTTTAGATCCTCGAACTTATAGACCTTATCCATCATTCCGCTCTGGTTCTCGAACGACATGGAGTACTGGAAACCCGAACATCCACCGCCGACCACACCAATCCGCAATCCGGCTGGTACAGGAGTCTGTGTCGTCATAATCTCCCGAACCTTCGCAATCGCAGCAGGCGTAAGGGTTACAGGCGTAGTCGAGGCGGGCGCGCCAACAACGACTTCAGGGGTAACAGCAGCAGTAGACATCGGCAAATCTCCTTGTCTTATTCAGACATCTTTAAGTGTATGCGCCTACCCGCGCTCCGGCAAGCCCACCCACAAATTCTCACTCAATAGATGCACGCCAGACCCTTCCGATTCAGCTATCGCACAACAATCGCGCCTTCATGGGTTTCTGCTACTATCTGTCCCAATTCACCATCGAAGAGACATGAAGTTCATCCAGTTCATCGCGAACGCCTTTATCAACACCATGGGGATCACCCAACCCTCCCCGCAGGCCGCCAACCGCGCTGCCTGGTTCATCGTCATCATGCTCTCCGTCGTCGTTGCAGCCGTCATCACCATCGCGGTCGTGGCCATTCACTGGGCCTCTCATCACTGAAAACGACCGCTTCACCCCTGAAAATCAGGCCCCGGTTACAACCTGCACTCCCCCTTCAAAAACCCTGTTTCACCGCCATTTGAATGGCGTATTATTGCGGCGGACGCCTATTACCCTTTCGGACCCGAAGTCACACCCCATCAGGTAGTAGGACCTTCCTAATACGTCGGCCCTGTCATAGGGCGGAGGAACAAGCTATGACCGCAATGGACACCATACCCGTTTTGCTGATCGTTTGGGCAGCCATTCTGGCCTGTTTTCTCGGCCTGCTCGCCTATAAGGGACAGCTGACTCGCTACGAAGAAGACCAGCTCTTCTTGAACGAGGGCGTCTCCCACCAGCAACAACTTCAGTCCGAAATTATTCGCAAAGTCACTAAAATTCAGCCGTTTGTCCGCGTGCTTGGTGTGGCCACCGCCGTGATGACCGCCGGCATTATAGGGATCTTCACCTATGACGCCTGGCAGCATCTGAGGTAGCCCCTGTCAAAGAAAAGATCTGACCTTGGTCTAAGCCACCGGCCACAAAACGAAGAGCCAGAGGCCTGTGCGCCTCTGGCTCTTTGTTATTCGCCTTCAAATCTAGGCGTTATACGTTGAAGATGAGACCTTCCCGCCGCGCCCTGTCCAGTTGGTGTGGAAGAACTGACCCCGGGGTTTGTCAACCCGCTCGTAGGTATGCGCCCCGAAGAAGTCCCGCTGCGCCTGCAAGAGATTCGCTGGCAGCCGCTCGCAGCGGTACCCGTCATAAAACGCCAGCGCCGTCGAAAACGCCGGCATTGGCACCCCAATCTCAATCGCGTGGATGATCGCCTTCCGCCACGACGCCTGGTATTTGGCCAGCGCACTCGAGAAGAACTCATCCATCAACAGGTTCTGCAGCTTAGGATTCTTATCGAACGCGGCCTTGATGTTCGCCAGGAAGACGCTGCGGATAATGCACCCACCGCGCCACATCAGCGCAATGCCGCCCATATTCAGGTTCCACTTCTCCTCTTTTTCTACGGCCCTCAGCAACATATACCCCTGTGCGTAGCTGATCATCTTCGAGCAATAGAGCGCCCGACGAACATCCTCGATAAACTCCTTCTTATCCGCAACAGTCAGGGTCTTCTTCGGCCCCTGAAGAATCTTCGAGGCCGCAACCCGCTCCTCCTTCAGAGCCGAAAGGCATCGCGCAAACACGCTCTCCCCAATCAAAGTCACTGGCATCCCCAGATCCAGCGCAGAGATGGCCGTCCACTTCCCCGTTCCCTTCTGCCCCGCCGTATCCAGAATCTTGTCCACCATCGGCGTTCCGTCATCGTCTTTCTTCGCAAAGATCGCCGCCGTTATCTCAATCAAGTAACTATCCAACTCACCCTTGTTCCACTCCGCAAACACATCGTGAAGCTCATCCGCCGTCAGCCCCAGCCCATCCTTCATCAACTGGTACGCCTCGCAGATCAACTGAATATCGCCATACTCAATCCCGTTGTGCACCATCTTCACGTAATGCCCGGCGCCACCTTCGCCCACCCAGTCGCAGCACGGAACGCCGCCGTCAACCTTCGCCGCGATCGACTGGAAGATCTCCTTCACATACGGCCACGCCGCAGGATTCCCCCCCGGCATAATCGACGGTCCAAACCGCGCACCCTCTTCCCCACCCGAAACCCCAGTCCCGATAAACAAAATCCCTTTCTCCGCCAGCTCCTTCGTCCGCCGGTTCGTATCGGTGTACAGAGAGTTCCCGCCATCGATCAAGATGTCGCCCTTCTCCAGGTACGGCAACACCTGTTCGATCGTCTGATCGACAACCTCGCCCGCCTTCACCATCATCATCACCCGCCGCGGCAGCTTCAACACCTCACACAGCTCCTTCAGCGAGTGAGTTCCCACCACCTGCGTGCCCTTCGCCTCATCGTTGAGGAACTCATCCACCTTGGAAGTCGTGCGATTGAACACCGCAACCTTATACCCATGGTCGTTCATGTTAAGCACTAGGTTCTGGCCCATCACCGCCAGACCAATCAAGCCAATATCGCAACTTCCCTCTGCCATCACAATCTCCAAAGGCGACCCCGTCAGGGGCATCGCCAACGTGCGACTCTCCACTGCACATCATTCGAAAAATGGTCAGTCCACGAATGACTTTTCTATCACACGCATCCATCCTAAAGATAGAGTCGCCACAGGACCATTCCGATCCAGAAATTTACCTGGGGCTTCACCATCAAAAAGACCCCAGCAATCACTGGGGCCTCTCCTTGCCATCTCGATACGGCGACCTTCGAATAGGAACGAAAGAAATTATTTCCCCTTCACCGCAATCACTTCAATCTCAACCAGCGCCCACGGAGCAGCCAAAGCCGCCACCTGCATCGCACTCCGCGCCGGCTTATTCGGTTGATCCTTCGTCCCGAAAAACTGCGTATAAGCAGCCTGCAACCCGGGAAAATCCAGCTTATTCTCCTTAGCCGGATCGCCCGCAAGAAACACCGTCATCTTCACCACGTCCTTCATATCCAGCCCCTGCTCTTTCAGCAGCGCCTGAATCTTATTCAGCGCACTCGTCGCCTGCGTCTTCGTATCTCCATAATCGGCGGCCGTCCCCTTCGCCGCATCGGCCGGCGTCACCGGCGAAGCCAGTTGCCCGCTCAAATAAAGCGTGTCTCCCGCCCACACTCCATTCGCAATCGGCGATTTCTCATTCGGCTGCAGATGCTTCACCACAACCTGGGCCTGAGCCTGCATCGCACACGCAACAGCCATCAACGCCGCCGCCATCAAACCGCTCTTCATCGTCATCGCTCTCTCCTCTTAAAAAAATCGTTAGCCCTGCACAGTTCCACTTGCAACACCAGACAACTTCGCCGCCTTCACCTTATCGCAAATCATCCCCACAGCCCGGCGCGCACTCAGCGCCGC
>JAOAPF010000022.1 GCA_025462755.1 Edaphobacter sp. | reverse complement strand
GCAGGCGGGCAAGCTTGGCCTCCTTCTCTTCCAGCTTCCGCCCAACTTCAAGGCCGATGCTGAACGTCTCAGCAGCTTTCTTGCTACTCCAGCGCTCCAAACACCGAATGCTCCCGTGATCGCGTTCGAGTTCCGGCACGAATCCTGGTTCACCGACGAGATCTACGCGATCCTTCGGCAGCACAACGCCGCGCTTTGCATCGCGGAGAGCGACGATCTGCTTACGCCCGAGGTTCATACTGCGACGGACTGCGCCTGTTACAGACTGCGCAGAAGTGGCGGCTATTCGCCGATGGAGCTTGAGGCGTTCGCCAAGCGTTTTACGGCGCTTGCCGAGCAGCGTGACGTTTACGTGTACTTTAAGCATGAAGATGAACCGACCGGCGCACTCAACGCGACCGCGTTCCTCGAACGCGCTGATGTGGGAAGGCGCTGATGCAAATAGTAGAGATCGAAACTATTGAGAGTCACACCGTAGAATTTCGTCCGCGGCGTTTTTTGAACAACGGGCATCTGCAGACCATCGCCGGGAACTATCTGACTCGTGTCAACGAGCTGCCTGCGCCCGAGGTGCAGTTGGTCGAGGTCTCGCCTGCGACCGCGAGCCAGATCGCCAGTCAGGTCCTCTGCCACTGTCACTGGCAGCCGGGGAAGGTTCGTGCGTCGCGGCCCACGGCCATCATTGTGCACGGGCTTGAAGGCTCGTCGGACTCGCAGTATGTCGTCGGCAACTCGAACAAGCTGTGGCGGGCGGGCTGCAACGTTGTCCGCATGAACATGCGCAACTGCGGCGGAACAGAGGCGCTTTCGCCCACGCTTTACCACTCCGGCCTCTCGAACGACGTGCTCGAGGTGA
This sequence comes from Edaphobacter sp., assembly GCA_025462755.1. Taxonomy (GTDB): domain Bacteria; phylum Acidobacteriota; class Terriglobia; order Terriglobales; family Acidobacteriaceae; genus Edaphobacter. The sequence continues at coordinate 14,386 of JAOAPF010000022.1, read as the reverse complement.
TGAACTTTTTCGTCGAGCAGTACGGTTTGCAATCGATGTCGCTGATCGGCTATTCGATGGGTGGAAACCTCGTTCTCAAGCTGGCCGGTGAACTCGGCGCGACAGCGCCGGCGGTACTCCGCTCGGTAATTGGAGTTTCGCCCGCGGTCGATCTGCAGCCGTCGGCCGACGCCCTGCATCTGCCGCAGAACCGCCTCTACGAGTTGAAGTTTCTCCGTAATCTTCTGCGCCGCTTTCGCCGCAAAGCCATGCTCTTCCCTCATGCTTACGATCGCAACCGCGCCGTTGGAATCCGCTCGCTGCGTGAGTTCGACAATCGCATCACAGCACTTTATTCCGGGTTCACCAGCGCGGATGATTACTACAACCGCGCCGCCGCTTCCCGCTTGCTCAGCCACATTGCAGTGCCTACCCTGATCCTGAATGCACTGGACGATCCCTTCGTCCGTATCACCGATGAGAGTCGCGCCAAGATCAACGCGAATCCCAAAATCACGCTGAAGGAAAGCAAGCACGGGGGCCACTGCGCCTTTCTAGCTCAGCCGGACGGGACCACCGGTTACGACGGCTACTGGGCCGAACATACGTTGCTGCGCTTTCTTCTGGCTCACGGCTAATTTTCTGCAGCTTCCTCCTGTGACGCTAAGATAGTGGGTGATGCTCTCTGAATGGTCCGCAGAATGTTCCGCAGACGATCCTGTCGTTGTTGTGCCGTGGTCTGACCCGTCGGACAGCACTGGCAATCGAAGATTCATCGACCTGCGCGAGAACCCTTACGACCTCGATCATCTTCCTGAAGCGGAACGCTACCCTCCGCTGATGCATGCCCTGCGCGCGCTGAATGCCGCCCGATCGCCGGTGTTCACGGCGAAGTGCGATGCGTGGCCGCTCGACGCCGAGGAACTCGACGCACTGCGCGTGAATCTGGACGTCCTCGCAGAGGAAGCCGCGGCTGGATTCGGCAGCTACATCGACATCCTGTGGCGCGAGCGCTCGATCTTCGCTTCGTTTCACTTGCAGGAACAGATGCTGCACCGCCTCACCCGGCACACTGCTCCTTTGCAACATCCCTATGCACTGCTCGACTGCATCATTCGTCCGGCGATGGTCGACCTGACGGGTCCGCAGGAAGGCTTTGCCGTGAGCTTGTATGTCAAAGCTGCCGGCCACAACGAGCAGGCCGCGGAAGAGAACTGGGCCTCCGCGCTGGACGCCGTTGTAGCAGTGCTTCGCAGCAAGGACCTTGTTCTTGCTTAGGAAGATCTGTAACTTCCGAAATCTCCGCAGAAGCTTAAAGAGGGTGCTGAAAAACGCCCGTTTTGCTAAGGGCATGGCTGGTAACCCAAGGCTGCCCGGCTCGAGCTCAGAGGGAGTAAGGTGCGGTTAGCTGACAAACCGCACCTTACTGCCTGTTGCTCCGACCGGAGTCGCCATGCCGCCGCGGACAGATGGATTTTGGCAATCGGGAATGCCGCTAGTGGCAGCATTCCATTGCAACCAGCAGTCTGAAGCTGGATCGCGCCATGGTCGACATGGCTACTAGCCCTCCATCACCGGAACCCCTCGACGAACGCCCTGTTACCGAATCGTGGAGGACGTACCCCTGCTTTCTCGAAGCCAGGGAGTTGGGGAGCAATGAAACAGAAAAAGCCTTAAGGATTCAGGCGACCGGACTCGGCTGCCCTGCCACGCAGAATCGGCCAAGATCCGGACCCCGTGAAAGGTAAGCCTTCGCAGAGTCCGCCATCGTAACCACTGCAGCGCCGAGCATAATGACGTCTTTGATAATCAACCTACCTGCTCCGGAGAGATAGGGGAAACCGTGGGTTGTATCACCGAGAGCGGGCACCCAGGCCTCCGGCGTCGTCACGAGAAAGGACAGAGTGGTGCAGGCCATCAGAATCAGGGGGAAGCTGCCGACGGCGGCTAACTGGGGAAAGATCGGATGTAGGGCGATAAGTATCCCGATGGAGACAATCACAATTCCAAGACCATACGAGAGAGGATAAGTTCCATTGGTCTCGTGCCACTGGCGGTTAGCCGCATTGAACTCTCCCTCTTTGTTCATGTAGTGCCGGTACTCCGGCGCCGGATGATGATAAAAGAATGACATTGCAGGACTATTCGCGACAAGCGGCACAATGCCTTCTGCTTCGTACCTGGCGAATTTCAGACCACCTATCCAGACCAGGACAATTACCAGGCCTAACCGCAGGAGGTTCATCCCGAGGCCATCGAGGGACGCTGCGACAGCGTAGATGCGTTGGGCAGTTCCTGCCTCCGTGCTGCGTGCCACGCTGCCCTTCTTGAAGTGTGTTGCGCTTTCATGCAGTGCGTTCATTTGTGCCGCTCCTTTTGTGAGATCCGGTTGTCGAATTTTTCCGTCGCGACAGCATATTTTTCATTGGTTGCTACGGCTTGAAGATTGCGGTCTGACTTGAATCTGGCCAGCATACGCAAATCACGAGATGTGCCTTCTTGTTCCTATTGAATCGCGAGACCGGGCGACACAGCTCGAAAAGATCGGAGTCAATCTCACCTTCATAGCGGATTCGATATCGTGGCACTTCCTCTTAATGCCAGACGCGAATTCCGAAGACGAACGTTGGGCTGTCGACGGCCTCTCCTGCCTGACGCGCATAGGTCGCCGTGTCGCCATATTTGCCGGCATACACGAAGCCCACATAGGGTGCGAATTTCCGGCTGATCTCATAGCGGACGCGTATTCCGGTATCGATGTCGGACAGCCCCGATCCCGTCCCGCGCCCAGGGTCATTCTTGCTGTAGAAGTTCAACTCCGCCTGAGGCTGCACCACCAGTCGCTGCGTGACCCTAAGATCGTAGGAGCCTTCCAATCGTCCAGCCACGTTGCCGCCGTCGCGGAAGTAGAACGTGGGCGAAAACTCGAAGAAGTTGGGTGCGAGCCCCTGGATACCCACTGCGCCCCAGGTTCGCCGCGGTCGCGAATCCAGGTCTTCCCGGACGCCCACCTGCGCATCGAAGTAGCGCATCCGCGGGATGGGCCGATCATACAGTGCCTCATGATCGCCATCGCTCATCGTCGTTCCCTTGAGGAAGCCCTCGGACTTCAGCCAGAGCCGGTTCGTATCCGTACCGATCCAGCCCTCACCGTCCCAGCGCAATGCGCTTCCGGAACTACTGGTGCGGTCTTCCAGTTGATTGAACAGCACATGCTTGTAGATTCGGTTGTCCCGCACCGGCGGCTTCCAGGCCGGAGCCCCGGGCGACTTCAGACCAGCAGCCTCGGGCGCCTCAGGCAACTGCGGACCTGCAACCTGCGCGACGATAGGTTCATTTGCCGCTGCGACTGCGGTTTGTGCACCCGCGCTTGCTACGCCCAGCGAGGCCATCAGGCCGAAGATAGTCCACGCACACACAGGAAGAACAAACCGGGAACGAAGGTTGGTGTAGGTGCTCATGACACCACCACTGTTCTGAACATCCCGGATTCCATGTGGTACATCAGGTGGCAGTGGAAGGCCCACTTCCCCGGTGTATCCGCGCTCACCAGATAGCTCACCCGCTCCGATGGCTTGACGATGACGGTGTGTTTGTACGGTGCGAGCTCTCCGTGTCCGTTCTCCAACTCGCTCCACATGCCATGCAGGTGAATCGGATGGTCCATCATCGTGTCGTTGATCAGGATGATGCGCACGCGCTCGCCCAGCTTCAACTCGATCGGCTTGGCGTCCGAAAACTTCTTGCCGTTGAAGCCCCAGATGTACCGTTCCATGTTGCCGGTCAGATGCAACTCGATCTCGCGGCTGGGCGGTCGCCCATCCACGCCGCGATAGCGTGTGCGCAGGTCGGCATACGTCAGCACCCGCCGTCCATTGTCATTCAAGCCATCCCCAGGATCGTTGTACCGCGACATCACATGCTTCGAAAGCTCGACCTCCTGCGGACCGATGTGCAGGTGTACCGGGTCGGAAGGTTCGAACTTGGTCTCCTTGTACGAAGTCTTGGACAGCGGCATCGTGTGTGGTCCCGGCTGCGGGAAAGGTGTAGTGCCCGTCGGATCGCCCGTCACCATGTTCGCCATGTCCATGGCCTTCATCCCGGACTTATCCGTGTCCTTCGGGACTGACATGTCCATGCCCTTCATATCGGACTTATCCATACCCTTCATGCCTGCCATGTCCATGCCGTTCATGCCCGACATCTTCATCCCGGCCATGCTCATGCCCATGTCCTGCATCGTGCGTACAGGCCGAGGATCCATCGGCGGAACCTCCGCCGTCATGCCCATGCGCGGAGCAAGGGTCGCGCGCGCATAGCCCGTGCGATCTTGTGCCTGTGCAAAGATCGTGTACGCCGTGTCGTCCTTCGGCTCCACGATCACGTCGTACGTCTCCGCAATACCAATGCGAAACTCATCCACGCTCACTGGCTCAACGTCGTTGCCGTCCGACTGCACGACCGTCATCGGAAGATCGGGAATGCGTACATCGAAGAAGGTCATCGCAGAGGCATTGATGAAGCGCAACCGCACCCGCTCGCCGGACTTAGACAGCCCCGTCCAATTCGCCTTTGGCGTATTTCCATTCAGCAGGTAGGTGTAGGTCGAACCCGTCACGTCGAGGATGTCGGTCGGCGTCATATTCATCCGCCCCCACATCAATCGCTCGGATAAGGTCGGCCGCAGACCGTTCTTCTTCACATCGGAAAAGAAGGTGCCGGCCGTGCGCTGACGGTAGTTGTAGTAGTCGCTGTTCTGCTTCAGATTGCTCAGGACCGTCTCCGAATCGGTGTCCGTCCAGTCCGTGAGCATCACCACGTACTCGCGATCGAATTCGATCAGATCCTTCTCCTTGCGCTCCACGATCAGCGCACCGGTCATCCCCTGCTGCTCCTGGCCGCCGCTGTGGCTGTGGTACCAGTAGGTCCCGCTCTGCACCACGGGAATGCGGTAGACGAACCGCTCGCCAGGCGCAATCCCGGCAAAACTCAGGCCAGGGACCCCGTCCATCTCTGCCGGCACCCGCATGCCGTGCCAATGGATCGAAGTCGGTGTCTTCAAGCGATTGGTGACCGCAACGGTGACCACCTCGCCCTCGCGCCAGCGCAGCGTCGGTCCGGGTACCGAGCCGTTGACCGCTATAGCCAGCCGATGTCTCCCGGTAAAGTTCACAGGCAGATAATCTATGGTCAAATCGAAGTGATCCCCTGTGAGCGTCGCCGGTGTCTGATGCCCTGTTTCTCCGAAGAGCGGGCGGGCGCCCCAGTCGAAAGCGGCGATTGCTCCTCCGGCAGCCAGCCTTTGAACGAAGCGGCGACGGCTGAGGGATAAACTGTGTCTGCCTTTCGTAATTTTCTCTTCGTACATAACGCCTCCTTGTGGCGTTCGTGTTGAAAATTGATCAAACCCGATAGATGTATGCGTTGTCCTTGCCGGGGTGTTTCGCACGAAGTGCGCCAAAAACATTAGCGCAATTCTTCGCCTCTGGGATGTGACCAGTCACTCGTTCACTGCGCCGATACATTTGCTACGCGCGCCAATGATCTTCGGATAGATTTGCGTCCGCAGAAGCAGAGCGTAAGTGCGACCGTCCCAATGCCCACTGAAGTGGGATACCGGAAGTTGGGAGCGGCCATCACAAACGGCAGCAATCCCACTGCAAGTGCGGGAGGCATATGTAGCTTGAATGCCCTAAGGATCGCAACCGAGCAAATCGTAGTTAGCATGACGCCAACGAAACTTGCTCTGAAACTGTGACGCGCTAGGACTCCAATGGTTGCGGTAAGGACACATACGAACGGGAGCAAAACAGGGCGCGCCATCCAGCCTGGCACCTCAGGATGACCAAAGAGTTCATACGCCATCACGATAAGGGGTGGGAAGAGGATGAAGCGAAGGCCAGTGAGCTGGGCAGGTACACCCAGAAGCAATACAAATGTGAGCAGAGTGACGACCCAGAAGCGATCGTGGGGATACGTTTCTAGAGCATCAATCACCCTGGAATCATTCGTAGTCTCATGGGACGGCGTATCGAGGGACGGGCCGTACCGTCGCCATATCCATAGAGTCGCTACCAGACCCATCAGCCCATGAAGATAGCCGCGGGATACATCCAGCTTTTCTCGTTCAACACCATGGGAAGCGCACCTGCAGAGATTGCAGGCCCAATTGCAGATCTGAGCAGTTTGATGATGAAGAGACTTGCCGTTACGACCAGCGCGATGGAAATGGCGCCGTAGCTTGTGTGACGTGTCACGAAGAGACCGACAAATGCAGTCAGCGTCGGAGTGAGGCCTATCCGCCCGGGCTGGCTCGCCCATTTCCCCTGAGGCCTCGTCATTACATCGTGGGATAAGGCTGCCAGTTCCGGGAAGAGAAGCAGATAGATTCCCGTGAGATGCGCTGCAAGCCCAATGGCACCCATATAGCTCACCACCAGCACCTCCGCCAAGAATCTAGCCGCCGATCTGTGTTGTGTGGTTTGCATGGTGCGTATCCTTTGGAGCCAGGGGGACAGCTGCTCGACGAGTGACACTCGAACGAGATCTCTGAAGAGAAGCCGTTTGGTTTCGACAACCGGAATCTGTTGTCAGCGGGCGTTCTTGTAGATCATCTCGAGCAGCTCGTCGTACATCGCCTGCCTCTCGTCCGGCGACCCGGTACGAATGGCGTGGGTTGCGCAGTGGGAGAGGTGATTGCGCATGAGGGCCCGGGCGACGGCTCGGAGCGCCTCCTGCGCCGAAGTAACCTGCGTGAGAATATCGGCGCAGTAGCGATCCTCTTCGACCATGCGCTGGATGCCGCGGATCTGACCTTCAATCCTGCCGAGCCGACGCAGGTTGGAGGCTTTGATCTCGCTATCCACTCCTACTGCCTTGCGTCCGATGCCCGGTTCACAAGGGCAGGAAACTTCGTTGACAGTTTTGGCTTTGAGCATATTTTTCCTCGGGGTCATATCTTCCTTAGGAGAGCTTTAGCCCGCGGAGTCGCAAGCTGTTTGTGACGACACTGAAGGAACTGAGAGCCATGGCGGCACTGGCAATCACAGGACTGAGTAGAAGGCCGAAGACCGGATATAGAACTCCCGCGGCGAGCGGGATACCGATCACGTTATAGATAAAGGCCCAGAACAAATTCTGTCGAATCACCCGCATGGTTCCACGAGAGATAGCAATCGCGGCTGCAACGCCGGTCAATTCGCTGCGCATGAGGGTTACGTCGCCGGCTTCCATCGCTACATCGGAGCCACTGGCCATCGTGATGCCGACCTCGGCCTGCGCCAATGCGGGTGCATCATTTACGCCGTCGCCCACCATAGCGACTATCCGCTGTTCCGCCTGGAGCCGCTTAATTGCATCTACCTTGCCAGCTGGAAGAACACCGGCAATAACGTCATCTACGCCGATCTGGCGTGCGATGGCACGTGCCGTTCGTTCATTGTCGCCGGTAAGCATGACAACCCGGAGACCTTCTGTATAGAACTGACGAATCGCCTGAATCGAGGTGGGCTTCACCTTATCAGCGACAGCGATGATGCCGGCAAGCGAGCCATTGATCGCGATCCAGAGCGGCGTCTTGCCTTCTTCTGCCAGCTGTTCTGCCAAGGCCGTCAGAGCCTGCACGGAGATGCTGTTGTTCTTCATCAAAGCGGCATTGCCGATCACCGTCAAATTTCCGTCGACGATGCCGACAACACCATGGCCCGTCTGCGATTCGAAGCTCTCTGGCTGCGGCAGGTTCAGACCGCGCAGTTGAGCATGACGAACTACAGCCGCACCCAGAGGGTGTTCGCTGACGCGTTCGAGCGCAGCAGCAATGCGTAGCACACGATCTTCGGAGGTCGATGCATTGTCTCCAATGACATCAATGCTGCTCTCCGGTGCGAGGAGAAGATCAGTCACCTCGGGACGACCAGCGGTGATGGTGCCGGTTTTGTCGAGTACTACGGTGTCAATCGTCTCGAGCTTTTGAAGAGCCTCTCCACCTTTGATGAGAAGCCCAAAGGTGGCACCCCGCCCGGTCGCGACCATCACAGCGGTAGGCACGGCCAAACCCATTGCGCATGGGCAGGCGATCACCAGCACAGTGACGGCCGCGGCAAAGCCCTGCATAATTCCCAAGCCAGGTGCAAAGAAGTGCCATGCAAAGAACGTGACGATTGCGATGCCCAGCACGGTGGGCACGAAGATCGCACTGATCCGATCGGCTAGACGCTGTATCGGCGCTCGCGATCCCTGCGCTTCGCGCAACAGCCTGACGATCTGCGCCAGGGTGCTGTCCGCACCGAGGGTCGTGGCATGATACTGGAAGGATCCGGTCTCGTTGAGAGTGCCTCCCATGACCCGGTCGTTCGCAGCCTTTTCGACCGGCAAGGACTCGCCCGTGAGCATGGACTCGTCCACACTGCTCTTTCCGGAGACAACCTCGCCGTCGGTTGGAATGCGTTCGCCTGGACGCACCAGGATAAGGTCATCGCGCTGAATGGCCTGCAGAGGTAGGTCATATGGCGTGCCGTCCCGCAGAACGCGCGCCGTCTTTGGTTGCATTTGGACGAGTTTGCGCAATGCGACAGTCGTCTGGCCCTTGGCGCGGCTCTCGAGAGTATTACCGGTCAATACAAGCCCGATGATCAGGATGCCGGCTTCAAAGTAAGTATCAGGAGCGATGCCGTGTGCGAGAAAGAAGCCCGGTGCGATTGTCGTGGCAGCGGAGTAAAGGAACGCGGTTCCGGTACCGAGCGCAACGAGCGTATTCATATCGGCCGTCTTGTGCAGCAGCGCAGACCATGCCTTGACGTAAAAGCGCCGTCCCGCCCAGGCAATGATGAACGCCGAGAGGGCAAAGAGGAACCAGCGTATCGCGTCACTGCTGATCGAATACATCCATGGGAGCGCTCGGCGCAAAGCCGGATCGAGTGCGCGCATGGACCAACTCATCAACGGGTCCTTCATGCGCTCCATGCCGCCCAAGCTCGTCATACTCATCAACGGCATGGACAAGATCATCGCGACACTACCAGCCACCAGACTAACGCCAGCTTTCAAACGCAGCTGTTTATATTCGAGCAGCTGATCCTCGTCATGTTTTTCCTGCTCGTCCAGCATGGATTGATCGAGGGCCGGGAGCTCCGCGCCGTAGCCTGTACCGCGTATCTTCTCCACCAGGTTCGCCGTCGAAACTACGCTTGTGTCAAAGGTGACGCTCGCATTGTTCAACATGAGATTGACGCTTGCATCCTGCACCCCAGCTTCGCCGGAGAGAGTCCTTTGAATGAACGACTGGCACGCGACACACGTCATACCACTGATCGGGATCGTGATCCGTTCCAGTGTCGGGGAAGAAGCGGCAGTGTCGTCAGCCGCCGCCGCCTTGCTTAATAGAGTGGTAGACATTTGATCGCTCCTGTTACTACGACTGGACGCGTGCTGGAAAGCCATTGCGGTTTAACGCGGCAGTAATATCCTGTGCGGACGTCTCTGCTGCGTCGAAGACGATCTCTGCGGAGCCTACCTCTACCGACTTAACCGAAACGCCTTCCACGTTTTGAAGCGCGCTCGTAACCCTGCGAACGCAGGCTCCGCAGTGCATCCCTTCGATTGCCAGATTGAGTGTGTTTTCTATGTTTGACTTCTCCTTCTCCAATGTTAGATGCCCATACCCCCCAGGGGTATTCAAAGAAGGTTGAAAAAAATACTGCACGGGAAGGGTTGATTCATTCGGTGACGCCTAAACTGGCTGGATTCCTTCCGTGAAAGCGTTTTGTTAACTGTCACCAAGGGCGACCTCTGGTTCTTTCCCGCCGGCTATCCGCATTCCATTCAAGGTCTCGGGCCAGGGGATGGTTGCCAGTTCCTGCTTGTCTTTGACGAAGACATGTTCTCGGAAGACAACACCTTTCTCATCTCCTCGTGGGTCGCACACACACCGCCTGAGATATTGACGAAGAATTCCAATTTCGATCGGAACGCTATCGCAAAGCTGCCGAAAGACGAGCTCTATATCTTTCCAGCCACCCTCCTCCACGGGTTTCCGCGCGAGATCAAACGAATACCAGATCGGGCCGATGTCTCCATGATCGGTTGGAGGTGGCATATTCGAATTCGGATTCTCATCAAGAAGCGGTTTATTGTCCTGCCCTGGATCGCTCGAGGAATGGTCACCTTCAGCCTTACGAAGCTCTCGGTTATTCAGGAGACCGTGTTCGGAACCTGCATAACGACGCCGCATTTTGATGTGGGGCTGCTTCTTGTTTGGGAACGGTACAAGATGTCAGAATGTGAGGCTTTCGGATGAGGCGCATCTCCGTTATTCGGAATGAGCAGATCGTACCGCTGCTGCCTGGCAAACCCCTCAATGATAGTGTGTTCTCTCCGTGGAGCGATCTCATTCTCGAAAAACACTGCGTTGGCGCAATCGAGATTCCCGCACATGAGCATTCGAGCTTTTGTCTGCAGATGCAGACAAGCGGCCCCTCCCAGATGGAATGGTGGTCCGAGGGAAGATCTTGGAAAGAGTCCCTGGGCCAGGGATCCCTCCTCTTGTTGACACCCGGAACACACGATAGAATGCGATGGATTGGTACTTCCCGGCGGCTTGTCCTATCCATCGACGAATCGTACATGCTCCGCGCCGCGCGGGATCTTGAACGAAACAACGCCTTGTGTTTCCAAAATCGCTGGGCCTTCGAAGATAGGCAATTGCTTGCTTTGCTTTCGGCGATGCAGCGCGAGATGGAGACAGGCTGGGGGATGGGTGCGCTGTACCGAGATCATCTTGGCATGTTGCTCTCCATTGCCCTCATTCAGAAGTACAGTCGAGAATCATCGATTGCACCTTTGACAAAGGGCGGCATCTCCAAGATGCGATTGGGGAGGGTTCTCGAGTACATCGCCGCAAACAGCCATCTCGATCTCAGACTTGATGATTTGGCTAAGATCGCAGATATGAGCCAGTTCCACTTTGCCAGGCTCCATTGCGCATAGATTGCTCGATTCATTCAAAGATGCGGACGCTCGGATGCTGGTCATTTGGGGATTAACCCCTACAGGCTCGGTTAGTAAAAGGGACGAGCATACCTTGTAAGTGTTCGGCGTTCTGGCATGCTTGGAGAATAACCAGATTGGGCTTTATCTAATTCCACCTTTCGGACCAACGCTGACCATCCTTATTGATCTCCATCGCACAAAGATATAAACCCTTTGTACGCAACTTTCGAGAAAGCAGAATGGCGAAAGGTCCGCGGCTAGTGACCCTTTCAGCTGGACCGGATACCCTGGTGCGACGTTGGGCACTCTATTCGCGGTGTTGCCGAAAGGCGCTTAAACCCTTGAACGGTTCTCATGGCTATTGCACGCGGCTCTGTCGCCAAACTGCTGATTCGTCAGAATAAAGGGGCGGCAAAGGCGCCGGTCACGTCCCAGGTCCTGCAATTTCCCGGCTCCCAGAATGATGCATTCTCAATGAGTGCCAAACCTCTAATGGCGTATCGACAGTGCTCCAGTGCTCCTAGGACGCCTTCAATTCTCACAGTTCCGGGCGATTAACGGGCAACCCGCACCTTACCGTCGTTGGCCGTTCGGGCGCGTAACGGAAGAGTAGCCGACGATCCAGAAGTGAATGACGAGAAGCATGTTTCTCAGGACAGATCCGGTGGCGTTGTCGTCGTGATCTCTTCTATTCGCATAACAGTTGAATCAGTTCGCGGAAGGCCGCTCGACATGGTCGATCACCAGTGACTCCACTAATCCCTTTGCCGCATTGAGCTTTAGGCCGAGCTGGTCCTGAACGATGCTGAAGATCTGCGAACTGTAGAAGTCCGGCGGTATGGCCGTGTCGGCGCCCTCCTGCGGAGGCGGGCGCAGCTCAATCTGATAGGCGATGTCGTACTTGCCCGTAAGACCGGTCTTGTCCTGAATCGGGCGGTGAGCCAGGGTCGATAGGAACGTGCCGAGGTCCCGCATGGTCACGCCAAAAAGCGTTTGCTGGCCGGGATTGGGGCCAGTGACCACGACCGTACCGCTCCTCAGATTGACAGCGTCGGGATGCATCTGCCGGATGTCGGCCAGCGCGGTTGCCTCAGAAGGCTTGAATTTCGGGCTTTTCCTGCCGACCGTCAGCTCATAGATCGGAATCACTTTGTTCTCGCGGTGGATCGCGAGTTTGAAACGGTCGGCCAACATCGCCTGCAGCATGGCGCGGAGCATCGCGGGTTGCAAGGCGGGGTCTTTCCACCTGGGCAGGTCGGCCTCAGAGACCCTGGCGTCGATATCGTAGTGGATTAAGTTGAAAGCCCAGGCCGGCAAGCCCGTGATCCGATCGGGGCGAAAGGTGAGGCCTCCCTCTGACGGGAGGCATGCGGTCTGGATGACCGCAAGCAACGGTCCGTCTTTCAGGTGATAGCCATCGGACGTTGGGCCGTTCTGCACAGTGTTCCGCGGGGCGTCCTCAGAGTTGTCTTCACGAATGGAGACAACGTCGAAGGTGAGGGGCTTGCCGTCGGCGCCCACAGGCGGCGCTGCCTCAGCCGAAGTGGCGGCTTGCGCGAGGACGGCTACTGGACCTGCGAATAGAACTCCGGCAGCCATGGCCAGCGAAATGCCACGAAGGAAGCCCGTTCTCCAAGCCAAAATATTCCTTGTCATTTGAGTAACTTGATTTCCCCTTCTCCGATCGAGCTGGAGGAGCTGTAGTTGATATCGCCGTAGTAGATCGCGCGAATCGAGTGCTTTGCGACCTGGGGCAGTTTTCCTTTGACAGTAACGGTGCCGTTGTTGAGCTTGCTCGTATTCAGAACAGTGCTTCCGTCGAAGAAGCGCACGTGCCCGGTTGGTGTGGGACCGGCGCCGACCGCAAGTACTGTTGCAGTTAGGCGGACCGTCGATCCCGGTGCGGGGTGGGCAGGCAGGTGCGAGAGGGAGACTGTCGGCGGTGGCTTCGCAATTGCTCCGGAATACCTCGGGAGCCGCTGGAAATCGGGAGTAGGAAAGGGGAAGGGATTTCCTCCATGGCTAATCAGAAGCAGGATGAAGGCGTAGACCACCAGCGAGGCTATTCCTCCGTAAAACAGCGACTGGAAACTTAACGCTTTAGCTTCCAGAATATGGAACGAAGGTGTGCCGTCGCAAAGATGCTGAGCCTGAGAGACAGCGACTGCCGCGGAGACAGATCGATACTCGCGAGGGACAGAGATGGCAAGATCGCCTAGCAGGTCGAGCCAGAGTCGCAGGCCGGAGAGGAATCCTTTTTCATCGCGCGCGCGGTCGCGGAATAATTGCAGCGCTTCCTCGCCATAGGCTCTTTGAAAGCTGGAAGGATAAAGCCGCAATAGCCACGCATATGTCTTTTCAGACATAGTCCCCCCTGAAAATCTTCTTCGCGCGCGCGACCCGCAGCAGGTCGCCAAGCCTCTCGGCCTCGGAACGGGCGAGCTTACGTCCAGCAGAGGTCAATCGGTAGTATCGGCGGCGCTCATGGCCGAGTGCTGCATCCTCACGCAGGTCGACTTCTTCGATACATTTCTCTTCGAGCAGCGTCTGGATTGAGCTGTACAACGTTCCGGGGCCGAGTCGCATTTGACCGGAGGTTTGCTCTGCGACTTGCCGCATGATGCCATAGCCGTGCAGATCTTCCTCCGCAAGTGAAAGCAAGATCTGAAACGCTGCCGAAGGTAAGGGATCTAGTTTTCGTTTAGGCATACTCAATCGATGTTCGGTATATCGATAATCGACTGTACTCCGGATCAGCTGAACGTAGCAATAGTTTTTCGCTAATGGGAAAGTCGACTTGTAGGAAGTTACGGTCACTCCCGAGTGACGGGCAAACCGTACCTTACTGCCCGTTGTTCCGGGGATGCCGCCAGTGGCAGCATAACGTTGCACTCGATTGACTGGTCAAATTGACTCCGATCGACCGCGCCCCGACCGACCACCTTCGACGACCCGAAGCGAACGCAATTCCCTCAAAGTCGGGCGATTATCGGGCCGAAGTTCTCCTGAAGATCACATTAGCAACCACGTTCTCACCACGTTTCACCATCTTCTCACCACGTTTTCGCCGGTCGATTTTTCCCTTCCGTCATATTCCATTGCCAAAGATTTCCGATGACAAGCCCGACAAAACAGAGAGGAACCCGAAAACTGACCACAACTCACCACAAACCCCGAAGACTCGTTTTATCCACAGCAAAGTGGTCCGTCCACGACTATTGACATTACTCCGCCCGCGGAGACCCTACTTCCCTGAAAGAGCTCGAACACGGTTCTCTCTTGCCCACTCCCAGTGGACGGTGTTGACCGCTACAATCGAGAGAGACGTGCGCGGGCGAGTAGCTCAATTGGATAGAGCACGAGCCTTCTAAGCTCGGGGTTGTGGGTTCGATCCCCGCCTCGCCCACCATTACCCTGCGCG
>JAOAPF010000468.1 GCA_025462755.1 Edaphobacter sp. | reverse complement strand
GTAAACCCGAACTCGTTGCGGCGAAAGGGAGGAATCCGTTCGGGATGTTCAGCCGTGGCATGGTCAAAGTAGTTGCGCGCATCCAAGGCCGAATTTCTGACAAACTCAAAGATCGACCCATGAAACCCGTTGTTACCGGAACGCGTAACGATGTTGGTGAAGCCAGCTGCGCCTCTGCCGATCTCGGCGGGCATCCAGCCAGAACTCGACCGAATCTCCTCGACCGCGTCCACATTGAAGTTAGAGAACGTAGAGCCGCCCATCTCGGGATCGCTGATGTCCGCTCCGTCCATTGCAAATACGGCTTCCACGCCACGTTGGCCGTTGATGGCAAATTGCTGCGTGAAGTTCGTTGCGCCGTTCGCATCGGTCATCGTGCCTGCGGCCAACAACAATAGCTGGCTGAAGTCCCGCTTGTTGAGTGGAAGCACACCCACAGTCTGGCTCGATAGTTCCTCGCCACCACTGGCCTGACGTTGGTCGGTCACCGAAGTTACAGAGAGACTTTTCTGGGCCGATAGCGTAATGACAACTGCCGGGGAAGTAGCCGTCATGTTGATAGGGGCAGCGTATTGAATCTTGTCGTGGTTCACGTCGACTGAAAGCTGGTATTGCCCCGGGATGAGTTGGAGTCGAAATTGTCCGTCAGTGGCAGTCGTTGCATTGAACGTTCCACTTTTTCCTTTGAGGTGGACTTCTGCCCCATGGATCGGCACGCCTCCGGCGTCGCGGAGGATTCCCTGCCAAAGAGGTAGTGCAGCGGTCTGAGCCAGGATTCGGGTCGAAAATAGAAACCAGGCTGCGACTGCCACTGCCACAATTTTGGAAGTCCGCCTCATCATCAACTGCGAGGCCCGATGTTTTGCGTTTGCATCATTCGCGAAAATACCTTACCTCGTCCCGGAGAAGAGTTCAACTGAGTTAAGCTGCTCTATATTACTTGTCCCTTGCTCTCGTAACCAGTCAGCCCAAAGGTCAGCCATCAGCAAGGCTTCTCTTCCAAAGACTTCTTCGATCAGCAACGAAGTTGCCGTTCGCGGACAAACTCAGGTACTGGATGGGATGGCTTTGTGTTGCCCGTGATTAAAAATTATCGAGATAGTGAATAGACTGCCATCTCGTTTTTGCAGCACCCTGGACCGATCAAGTTTCCGGAAACACCGTTTTCGGGAACTACATACCATTCATCCGCATCAAGCGCTTAAGGCTTCGATCGATCCGCTTCCTACCGTTTTTTCTGTTGTCTACCTTCCGGTCTCTACGTCAGGTCAAGAGAGCTGCCGGCTTCCAGAAGGAGGTCTGATGGAAGATCGAAGCACATTCTGGACCATGACAGCTTGGCACAATCAGGAGAGCATGAGGCCGCCATATGACCGCAGGCTCTCACAAGGAGGCGATGGCGGGGCTTCTGGACTGGTGTGACGAGGCCTCCATTGTGCATTGGGATCAGACGCAAGCTTTTCTGCCGTCCTGGACGGAAGCAGATCAACGGATGCGTGCGAATGGACGTGTGTCCAAAGTACGGAACCCCAGTCCTCAGCATGCTACTTTGAGTTATTCCGCCAGCAGGCAAGTAGGCATCTGTTTGATCGAATGTCCGATGCCTATCCCGGAAAGACGTATTGGTCACACAGTGCAGTTTTGAGGAGCGGGTCAGAAAGCAGACCACTGCCTCTCTGTGAACGGGAACGCCACGGTTTCACTCGACGGTTGACCTAACTCCAAGCTATACCGTCCCCACAGCGTGGATTGGAAGCGGCAAACAACATCCTGATATAGAGAAGCTCCATGATGAAACGAATCACATGGTTGTTCGACACCGACGACGGTGCCAGCTCTTCCATTGGCCCGGGCTCATAGAGCAAAGTAACCACACATGTGACCAGGCTTTCGATGAGCCTTAATTAACACTAGAATGGCTCAGTGACCCGTCCCCGCCTTACCCTTATCGCCACCGCTGCCGCGGTTGCCGTCCTCTGCCTCTGCTGGCTCTACTGGTATTCGCGCTCTGAAGCATCCGCTTCCCCGCCATCCCCTTCGGTCGTGGCTCTCGACCCGGTCCCCGCGGCCGACACTTCCTCCAATGATGACCTCGCCCCCACCTTGGTCTACGCCCACAATTTACTCCTCCGCAAAGGCCCCAACTTCCGCATCTATATCCGGTGGATTCGTGGACAGATGGTTCGCACCCGCAGGCAGGTCCACCCGTCCTTCGACGACCCAGAGTCCTTCGTTCTTCAAATCCAGAAAGGCGTGATCCACGCCAATATAGGAGACATCAGCAACTACCTTAACTCCAGCTCTCCGCCCAATGCCCCTCTCAAGAAAATCTCGATTCAGCCGGAGGGCGACCGACTCAAGCTGCACGGCACCATACACAAGATCTTTTCTCTTCCGATTGAGCTTGTTGGCACCCTCACTCCCACTCCAGATGGTCGCGTGCAGTTTCACGTCACAAAACTTGACGTGCTGAAGATCCCGTTGAAGGGGCTTCTCGGTGGCTTCCATCTCGAACTATCCGACCTTGTTCACACGAGTAATATCCCCGGTGTTCAGATCGTAGATAACGACATCATCTTTGACACGCGGAAACTGCTCCCGCCGCCGCACATCCACGGCCAACTTACCTCTGTGCGGGTCAGCCCACCAGATATCGTAGTCATCTATGGCAGCGCGGGCAACGACGAGACCAACCTTGCGCGGTGGCACAACTTTCTCCGCCTGAGCGAGGGCACGCTCGACTTCGGGAAGCTCACCATGCACCACGTCGATCTCACGATGATTGACGCCTCCCAGGATCCCTGGTTTGACCTCGACCTCGTCAACTACCAGTCTCAACTCGTCAACGGCTACACTCGTATGACCGCACAGGCGGGCCTCGAAATCTTCATGCCTGACCTCGATGAACAAACTCCCAAGAAGGCGGGCCAGAGCATCACGCTCGAATGGCTCAAAGACCGTAACCGCTCGCTGCCGCTTGACGTTCCAGTCAAGTAGCGCTCACCTCGCGATCAGCGATTACAAAGCGAACCGGCCAAATCACTTCGAACGAAATCTCTCAGGAACCGCGAGGACCCCTCACGATGACGGGCGATCCGAGTACGCGATGGAATGGAACCTGCTTAATCCAGCGCAACACCGTGCCCCTTATCCAGTTGATGGGCACGCAACGAATGTGGGGAGGCCAAAACATCATCACGAGACACCAGTGGATTTCGCTCACCACAGAGTTTGAGCTATTGCTGCATGTCCGCGCCATGATTTTGGTCGCCATTCTGGGGGATGGCGCGTCGACGAGATTCTGGCCTAGGTTTGTAAGACTTCGAAATGGATCGGCACGTAGCGAACGTTCGCCGCTCTCAGGAGGCAAGCACACCGGCGACACCAAGACGGCGGGCTCCGAGGAGCAGTTACCAACCCACGAAAACCTCTATAGGGTCCTGGCGGCGTAACGCGAGGAGCAGATTGTTCCGCAACATCCTCACTGGCCGGCTGTATTCGGGTTGGGACGCTACGGCAGGACCATCTCATCCCTGCTGGGAAAGCGGTCGGCATCTCAGACGTCGCCTGAGACGACCTCCGTCACACCTACAGATCCATGATGGATGAGCGGAATCTTGTATGCTAATGATTTATGGTGCGCCCGGAAGGAGTCGAACCTCCGACCTACTGGTTCGTAGCCATTTTTTTACTTGTCTTTTCAATGACATAGAGTATTTTCTATTGTTACCATCTTCCAGCATTTATCAGGATTGGAGCTATACGCAGAATTAGCTTGCCCCCATTCTTGCCCTCAGCGACTCATCCCTCTGGCGGAGCCATCGAGCGCGAATGAAAGCCCTCTGGTACTCCCCGAGAAGAAGTTCGGGGCGCAGTGGCTCATTCGTCTGAATGGATTGTGCGTGCGCAGTGGTAGTCGCGCTTCGCTGTAAACCATGTCTCCGGTCTGTTTTGTAACGGAAGTGCTAAGTACGCTCAGTGCCACTACCCCTTGCGTCTTACGGCGATCCGGAGACATTGATCACGGTCGGTGGGCTTAGCAAGCTAATGTGGCCTGGCTTGCGAGTTGGGTGGATACGCGCTGCGGAGAATGTTATCGAACGCCTGGCCCGTGAAGACGGCATTTGAATTAGGTTCGCCGCCGTTAACGCAAGCGATAGCCGTTCAGCTCATCGCAGCAATTCCGGAAGCGCGAAGACTACGACGGATTCAGCTTATTCCTCGTCGCAGAGCGCTCGTCGATCTCTTGAAAAAACATCTTCCAGACTGGAAGTTCCGAACCCCTGCCGGAAGTTTCTTTCTTTGGGTCCAATTATCCGAAGGAGATGCACGCGAATTTTCTCAGGTAGCGCTGCGACATGGAGTAGCGATAATGCCGGGAAATACTATGTCCGCGGCGGGGATGCAATCAAGATTTGTGCGTCTGCCGTATCTAAGTGAACCAGATACGTTGCGCCTCGGGATCGAACGACTTCGAGCCGCATGGATCACCTATCGCAAGGCAAAGTAGTTTTCACCGCAGAAGGGTCCGGCATGGCCTTTCCCACTTAAATTCTCGTCTGGCTGTCAGCCAGACGAGAACTCCAACCTTGGCGTCCTTGACACAAATTTTCAATTCCACATAATAGTGGCGACGAGTTCGTTGGGGTCCGTAGTGACCAGGGCGAAGGTCTCGAGCCGAGTACCGTCGGGCCGCTTCTATGAGTCCAAATACCTGCAAAGGCAAACGGAGTAGCGCCGTCCTCAGCCATTGTGATCTTGAAGACGCGTTTGATGGCATCTGACTGCGTTGTGTTAGTAAATTGCTTGCAATCGGGGTGAGTCCTCCCAAGGCTTCAAGAAGGAATGCTTGTTAGTTGATCTACGACGATGAAGGCCGGGCTGCGTGTTCGCCGAGCGTCTCCCACCAGTTGAGGATGGGGAGGTCACGCTGCTGCGCTGCGTCGTGGAATGTGGAGCGGCAAAGGTCCTGGAGGTCGCGATAGCCTGTGGTGCGCCAAGCGGATGCGAGTTGCGAGATGGAGGCGGTCGTTAGAAAGCCGAGGGCGTAGCGGTTGGCAAAGCCGTAGCCGAAGGGCACGACGCGGCCGTCGGGCTCGATGACCAGGGGAGAGACGAGGTCGGCGAGAGGGCGGTCGGAAGCGTCGCGGTCGTCGAAGAAGCGGCGGGGGTTCTCACGGAGGATGGTGGCGTGGATGAGGTCGAACTGGATGGTCATGCGGCCTTCGTATTGTTGGCGGATGCGTTCGACCTCGAGGTAGGCGTAGGCGGATTCGAGGTCGTCGGGGCGCGCGCCTTCCAGGCGTTGAGCGGCGCGGCCTACTTGCTCGAGGGGATGGATCTGAAACAGGGAGGCTCCGTTCTGGAAGGCGAAATCGGCGGCCCAGGCGGCCTCGTTGAGGTTGTACTGGGTGAGGGTGAAGATAAAGCCGAAGGGGATTTTACTTGCACGGACGTCGGGGAGGCAGGCAGCCATGGCTTCGAAGGCACGGTGGGAGTTGCGCATGATGTTGTGGGAGGTGGGGATGCCGTCGAGGCTGATGGCCAGGACGTCAGTAAGGCCGATGAGGGAGTTGAGACGGCGCTGGTCGAGGAGCATGCCATTGGAGGTGACGGTGGTGCGCATGCCGCAGTTGCGGGCTCGGCGGAGGAGCTGTGGGAGGGGCTTGTAGAGGGTCGGTTCGCCGCCTGAGAAGCTGGCGACAAGGAAACCCTCGGAGCGTGCATCTGTGATCGCACGCTCGAGGAGTGAGACGGGCAACTGATCCCGCTGATCGGGCCCGGAGGCTGAGTAACAGTGCAAGCATTGCAGGTTACAGCGCCGCGTGGGATGGACCTGAAGGATTGAGTCGCATGTGGGGCCCACTATCCGGCTGCCTTTTCGCCTTGCGCGATGGTGGCTGAGACGTGTGCGATGTCGGGTTTGGGGATCCCATAGATGAAGACGTCGATTCCCCGTAGGCGTTCATTGGCCGTGAAGCTTTTGACAATATCGGAGACCTGGTCGGGACGGACTTGGAACAGGGTCTCGACCTCGTAGTAGACGGGAGGGATGCCGCGGATTAACCAGCGGAGCAGCTTGTAGTCGACGGCTGCAGGAACAGCGACTGCGGCTTTGACCTCGTCCGGCGTTGCGGCAGAGCCCTTTTTGATGAGCTCGGAGAGTAGCTTTTCGGAACCTCTTTGTTCGGTTGCCATGTAAATTCCTCCTGATGTGCGATATGTTGAGGCGCATGGATGCGGCGGACGGGATGTCTGCGCATCCGATTTCCTAACGAGGGAGCCCAGAGACTTTAGCCGACTATCTGTTGAGGTGACCCGACTGGGAGAAGGAACAAACGCAACTGGAGGTGATGCAGTTGGTAAGAGACAGGAGTGGACCTTCAAAAGATCTGGCAGTCATAATAGCAGCGGCAGTTGAGTGGATGTCAAACCGGCGGGGACCGAAAGTGAAAGGACGATCTAGACCTGAGGGAATGCGGTCTGCTGCTGGGTTCTAAAGATCTGCGATGCTCAACTTATTCTGAGCTGGACTTTCATTGGTTGGGTATGCAACTTCTGAGCTACTGCAGATGCTCACTTCACCGCCGATAACAGACATATGCATATTCAAGGTTCTCCTCTGGTTGGTTTCGATTTTCGATTGGTTGCATTGTCGGGTCTCGCCCTGATCGTCGCAACCTATGCGACGCTCGCGTTGGCGGAGCGAATCAAGTCCTCGCAAGGTGGGGCTTGGTTTGCATGGCTCGGTGGGGGTGCGTCCGCAATGGGAATAGGGATCTGGTCGATGCATTACCTCGGCCTGAAGGCCCTCGACTTGCCCATACCGATGTTGGACAACCCGGCTGTCCCTCTTTCAATATTGGCGGCAATTTTCACTTCAGGTATCACTTTGCTTGTAGTGAGCGGGAAAAGTGATTCCGGGCGACATGTAAAAGCAAAGAGCCAGCGCGTTTTCTTCGATCTGGCCTTCCTACGAACATAAGCGCACTCGAAAATGATATTACCGCTTCGAGGGGAGGCGCTGAGTCGGATGTATGGCATTTTGGCCTGCCTCGCTTTGCCGCTGGCAGCAGTTGGTATTTACGGCGTGATCTTGTATCTCGTTAGCCAATGAACGCGAGAGATTGGAATTCGTATGGCGCTTGGTGCGACCAGGGCCGACGTTCTGAACTTGATTCTGCGTCAGGGTATGCATCCGGTCATCATTGGGGCGGCTTGTGGCAAGGTTTCTCGGGTCCGTCACATGGTCCCTGGCGGATCATGGGAATCCCTCCCCAAGCGTAAGGTGCGGTTTGCCGACAATCCGTCCGGAATCTTGAAATACCGCGCTTCGATGGGTGCTTTGCCCTGTTGGCAACAACTCAAAGCGCAATTCGTCCGAAGCACATTGGCACGGCGGACTTAGTGAGATGACCGATCGACTAGAATGATCCCGCTCATAGAACTCATTAAGAGGGATTGAAAGCGCGGCCGTCAATGACAATTACTCGCTTCGGTGTGATCTGTCTATTCGCACTTGTGTTTGAATGCACTGCCCAGACACCGACTCCAAAACTCGTATCGGCAGGCGGACGGCACGCCTTGCTCGTTGACGGCTCTCCGTACCTGGTGCTTGGCGCACAAATCGGCAATTCGAGTGCATGGCCGTCGGCACTTCCAAAAGTCTGGCCAGCGGTTGAGGCCATGCAGGTCAACACGGTCGAGGCGCCAGTCTACTGGGAGCAGATTGAGCCCCAGCCGGGAAGCTTCGACTGGACCAACGTGGATGCCCTGATCGAAGGCGCGCGTACACATCACCTGCATTTGATCCTGCTGTGGTTCGGCACCTGGAAGAACGGCAACGACCATTATGTGCCGCAATGGGTCAAACGCGATCCGCAACATTTCCCGCGCATGATCAACAGCGCGGGAGTACCGCTCGATGTCCTCTCGGCCAATGCTCCGGCCAACATGGAGGCGGACCGCAAGGCCTTCTCCGCGCTAATGCACCACATCGCGGAAAAAGATGGGAGCGAGCACACGGTGCTGATGATGCAAGTGGAAAACGAATCCGGCGGCATCGGCTCAGCACGCGACTTCTCGCCAGCTTCAAACCGGGAGTTCGCCGGACAGGTTCCACCCGAACTAGTGAAGGCCCTCAGCCGGAAAGCCGGCACATGGACAGAGGTCTTTCCAGGCAACGCGGACGAAGCTTTTCAGGCTTGGGCTGTGGCACGCTATGTGAATGCAGTCGCCGAAGCGGGCAAGCGGGAGTTCAACATTCCGTTCTACTGCAACGTTTGGCTGGCCTATCCCCCAGGGCAACTCCCGGAGCGCCACATACCCGTTGCCGGCATTGGCTATCCGTCAGGGGGTCCCACGCAGGCGATGCTGCCGATCTGGAAGGCGGCCGCTCCCGCAATCGATGCAATCGGGCCTGACCTTTACTCAAGCAATCCTGAATTCGCTCTCGACATCTTCGACATTTACGCGCGCCCTGACAACCCGCTGTGGATTCCGGAGACTGGTCGGGACGACGACTATGCGGCCTATCTGTTTGCCGCGCTGGAACGGGGAGCCATTGGGTTCTCACCGTTTGGCATCGACTGGACGGACCATCCGCCGGCGGGCACGGTTCCGCGTGCTCATGCAGCGAGCTACGCCTTGCTGGGGCCAATGAATCGGACTCTCGCTCAACTCACCTACACAGGCAAGGTGAAGGCATTCATCGAACCAGCAGGCGGAGCCGACCAGGAAAAGCTCTTCACCGCCGACGTAGACGCGCATCCAAACACGGTGATGAGCAAGGCAGATTCTTCGGGACCAGAAAGTGCGCTGATCAGTCCGATCCGCTTAGCGAACGCCACTGTTTCATTGGAAACCGCGGGCACACCGGCGACGCGCGCTGCGGATGCGAGCGGAGCGTGGGTAGCGGAGGTGCGCTTCGGCTTTCCTCAAAGAGACGGCCAGCCCGCACCGGGTTCGGTGAACAAAGAGGGCCGGATACTAGTGGCGCAACTTGGACCGAACGAATACCTGCTGACCGGCATGGGCGGAGCCGTCTTCTTTCACCGTCCGGGTTTCCTGCCCGGGATACGCATGCAGATTCTCACAGCTGAAGAAGGGTACTACACACCGGGCTCTTCTCCGGGCGCACAGGAGATTTGGCATGCCACGCGCATTTTGAACGGAGACGAAACCGATCGGGGGATTCGCTTTCCCGACCCGTCCGCTTCTTCGATTAACCGCGACGCAAACACTTCCGTGTCGGGCGATTCGGCTGCGGTCGCAACTGGACGTTCGGGGCCCAAGGCGGTGCGTATTACGCTGAGCCGATTCTGAACAACGCAGACACAAACAGGCCGCCCTTATTGACGAATACATTTGCGCAGACCCCTCTTTTCCAAACGCTCGAAGCCTCGATCATTCCCGAGACTGTGCTTCACTTTAAAGCGAACAATTGACTGTGTTGGTGGCTCGTGATTCGATGGTTTGTTCAATAGATAGATCAATATGGCGCTCAACCGAAGGGACTTCCTCCAAAATGCTGCTAAGGCAGCCCTGCTCCCCACCGTGGCGGTTCATCTGCCGGTACTCGGCCAGGCTGTGCCCCCTGCCGCAAAGCCAGATATTGCCCTGCGCATTGAGTCGGCAACGCTGGACATCGGTCCGGGCGTGTCGATCCGCACCATCGCCTACAACGGGCAGGTACCCGGCCCGACGCTGCGGCTCAAAGAAGGCGTTCCCGTCGCTTTCGACGTGACGAACGCAACGCCGAACGAGGAGATCGTGCACTGGCACGGGCTTGCAATCGGCGTCATCCCCGACGGCGCGATTGAAGAGGGCTCGCCCATCATCAAACCGGGCAAAACACTCCGCTACAGCTTCACGCCTAAACCTGCGGGGACGCGTTGGTACCACACGCACGCAATGGCCATGGACAATTTGGCGCTCGCCGGCTACACCGGGCAATTCGGGTTTCTGCTGGTCGAGGGTAAAGAGCCTACGCCGCACTACGATCACGAAGTAAACCTCGCCGTTCACCATTGGGAGCCGTCCTTTGTTCCGATGGTCGAGACCATGCGCTCGCAGTCGGCCAACATTCCGCAAACTTCCGGGTCGGACGTCGGTTACAAGTACGCTACCTTCAACGCGCATATGCTTGGTGCGGGCGAGCCCATCCGCGTTAAGAAAGGCGACCGCGTTCTGATGCGCTTGCTGAATGCCAGCGCAACGGAGAACGTGGTGCTCGCGCTGCCGGGCCACAAGTTTCATGTAATAGCAATGGACGGTAATCCTGTGCCCAACCCCAGTTCTGTCGAAGTGCTTTCACTCGCCGTCGCCGAACGCGTGGACGCAATCGTGGAGATGAACTCGCCGGGCGTCTGGATACTCGGCTCCGCTATCGGTGCGGAGCGCGCGAAGGGCCTGGGCGTGGTGATCGAGTATGCGAACAGCACCGGCGAACCAGTCTGGCGCGATCCCGCTCCCGCCGAGTGGACATATACGCAATTTGCAGCCAGCCAACCTGTGCCGGAGCCAGCCGACACTTTCGTTCTCACCTTCCGCGATGCCGGTGCGCTCAATGGTTCGAAGTTCGATACGTGGACCATCAACGGCGACGCGTGGCCCAAGGTCAAGCCCATGATGGTGGAACAGGGAAAGCGATACCGCATGCTGTTCCGCAATGCGAGCGGCGACCAGCACCCCATGCACCTCCATCGGCACAGCTTCGAAGTGACGAAGATCGATGACAAGCCGACGAGCGGCCTGATGAAGGACGTGGTGAATGTCATGCCGCTGCAGACCCTCGCCGTGGACTTCATCGCAGACAACCCGGGAGATTCGTTGATGCATTGCCATCAGCAGTTGCACATGGATTACGGCTTTATGCAGATCGTGAAATACAAAGCCTGACCCATGAGAAAAGTTCAGTACAAATCGGTGGCTCTCGCTCTCGCGGTCATGGTGCTGGGACTTGGCGCACGGATGTACCACGCACCTGCGACGCAGGCCGCCTCTGCTGGCAAGCCTGTTGATCCCGCCGCCCAGGTGGACTGGTCGACGTATAACGGCGGCGTCGATGGCGATCACTACTCCTCGCTCTCGCAGATTACCCCGGCCAATGTCGCCGGGCTGAAGCAGGCGTGGCGTGTGGACGTAGGCAGCAATGGCAGTCTGCAGGCGAACCCGCTGATTGTGGGCCGGGTGCTTTATGGATACAGTCCCACTCTCGAGGTCTTCGCGCTGGATGGAGCCACAGGCCGGCAACTCTGGAAGTTTGATTCCGGCATTGTCGCTCGCCAACCAAGCCGTGGGCTGAGCTATTGGACAGATGGCAAGGAGTCGCGTGTCTTTGCATACATCATGAACTTCCTCTATGCGCTTGATCCTGCCACGGGCAAACCGATTGCCAGCTTCGGCGAAGGCGGACGGCTGGACCTCCGCAAGGATCTCGACTCCGATTACACTCAGAACACAGTCGCGCTCACCACGCCTGGCGTTCTTTACAAAGACAACCTGATACTCGGCTTTCGCGCTCCGGAAACCAACCCGGCACCGCGCGGAGATATTCGCGCGTACAACGTGCGCACGGGTAAGCTACAGTGGAGCTTCCACACCATTCCACACCCCGGCGAACCTGGCTACGAGACGTGGCCCGATGGCGCTTGGAAGTCCGCTGGCGCAGCCAACAACTGGGCGGGCATGGCTGTCGATGTGAAGCGCGGCCTGGTGTTCGTTCCAACAGGATCTCCGGTTTCGGACTTCTACGGCTTCGACCGCTTGGGAAATGATCTTTACGCCAACTGCCTGCTCGCGCTCGACGCTACAACAGGAAAGATGGTCTGGCACTTTCAAGGGGTGCATCACGATATATGGGACCGAGACTTCCCCTCGCCGCCAGCGATGGTAACCGTGATGCACGATGGCGAACCGGTGGACGCTGTCGCGCAAACCTCCAAGCAGGGTTACATCTTTGTGTTCGATCGCGTGACCGGCAAGCCGCTCTTTCCCATTGAGGAGCATACCTTTCCGGTGTCGACGGTACCCGGAGAAGTTACGAGCAGGACACAGCCCATCCCACTCGCCCCCGCGCCCTACGCCCGCCAACTGCTTACCGCCGATATGCTGACCACGCGCACTCCAGAGGCTCACCAGTGGGCGCTCGAGCAATTCAAGACGTTCCGGAGCGGCGGCCAATTTATTCCCTTTTCAGTCGACAAACAGACAGTTGTCTTCCCCGGCTTTGATGGAGGCGCGGAGTGGGGCGGACCAGCGGTCGATCCCCGCTCCGGCGTGATCTACATCAACGCCAATGACTACGCCTGGACGGGTGGCCTGACTGAGGACCGGGGTGGCAGTCCGGGCACAGTGATCTATCAGACCCAGTGCGTGATCTGCCACGGTGGCGACCTCGCGGGAAATCCGCCGGCCTTTCCGTCACTGGTCAACATCGACAAACGGCTGACGCAGACGCAGATCGCCGAAGTCATCCACAACGGCAAGGGCCGCATGCCCGGGTTTCCCAGCCTGCAGGATGCCAGGCTCAACCAACTCATGGACTTCGTGAGCCATCCTCGCAGCGGGGGTCCAACCTTTGCTTCGGCTTCGGCCAGCGGGGGAACCGACCCTGTCGGCGGCAAGCTCTATGCGAAGAATTGCGCTATCTGCCATGGGGACGACCGCCTTGGTGCACCGTCGAACTACCCCGCACTGCTTGGAGTGCGTTCGCGCTTAGAGGACACGCAGATCGCCGAGACCATCCACAATGGCAAGGGCCGCATGCCCGGCTTTCCCAAACTCACGCCAATCGATACAGCGGCTATTCTGCGCTTCCTCGGCGCTCCCATGGAACCTGTACCAACACCCGCTGGTGCAGGTTCCATACGTGAGGTTGCGGGTAATGCGTCCTCCTCGTCCACCACGCCGAAATACCACTTTACGGGCTACCGCAAGTTCCTCGATCCGGACGGCTATCCCGCAGTCGCGACTCCGTGGGGCACACTTAACGCGGTCGATTTGAATACGGGCAAGTACCTCTGGAAGATCCCACTCGGCAACTATCCCGAACTCGCCGTAACGGGAATGGCTGATACCGGAACGGAGAACTACGGTGGTCCGATCGTGACCGCGGGAGGTGTGCTGTTCATCGGCGCCACGGTGTTCGACCGCAAGCTGCGCGCGTTTGACGCGAAGACCGGCAAGCTACTCTGGCAGGGCGATCTCCCGTTTGCCGGCAACGCTACGCCCAGCACCTACATGATCGACGGCAAGCAGTACATCGTAATCGCTGCCAGCGGCTCGCGCGATCCCAAGGGTCCGCAGGGAGCCGCATACGTTGCGTTTGCACTTCCATAAGAGATGGCAGGATCACGCGTAGCCGATTCGGGCCGCTACTCTTTCAAAGGTGATGCCGTCTTCCAGCCAGCTTCCTCCATGGTTCACAGGGGTTACTTCCGTATCGCCGACCATCGTCCCCGGGACGTGAATCAATGGCTCCTCGGTGAGCGCATTGCCTGTTGTCAGATGGTAGGGCAGGACCATGACTATCGGGGACGCGTGAACCGGCGCCCGACTGCACCCATGCTGGCGATTCCCATCCATTGCGTGATGCCAAAATACAAGGCCGCCTACCGAATCAAAACCCAAGGACCAACAACGAGTGGTTAATGTAAAGGCAACATCAATTTGAGACCGTAACCAACCAGCCCCGCAAAGATCGCAACCGCCCAAAGTCGCACAATCCTCGACCGTCCGGAAGGTACAGCGCCAACGACCCTCTGCAGCCCTCGCCGAAACATCATAAACTCGATCCAGCCTGCAACGCCGGCAGAGACAGTCAACCCCGCTACGCCCCAACGCTGGTCGACCCCCAGCAGCGCGCTAACGTAGCCCAGACCTAACGTAAGCGCTACGCGAACTACCGCGAATCTCAGCGGAGTACCCGTGTCGCGCAACGCATAAAAAGGCTAATGAATAGAGCCGCCCCATAGTCGAGGCGAACAGCCCCACTGCCGACCCCGCCAGCACTCCCCATACAACAGCACGTCCTTGTGCTGGAACTTTGAGGAAGCGCCGCATGATTGAATGGGACGTCGTCTGTCGCTCCACTAGTTGGGAACCGAAAAGGAACGCTAACATGCGTCACAAAGTCATATCATTTGTCGTTCTATTGACCACACTAACGTTGTCGTCCTGTTTCACCCTGGCACAGACGCCGGATTTAGACTTCCTGAATCACAACGAGCCCATACTGGATGCGCACAACTGCTATCCCTACGCGGGACATTGGAACGACCGTATTCAGCGGGCCCTCAACTCCGGCTTTCCGGTGTCGATTGAGCAGGACCTTGCATGGTATGTCGACCCGGCCACGGGCAAAGGGCGCGTCGTCGTCTCGCATACGCCGCACCCAACGGGCGCGGAGCCTACCCTCGAGGATTATTTTTTCAAACAGGTTACCCCTGTTGTAGAGAAGATCATCGCTGAAAACAAACGCAGCGAGTGGCCACTGATTGTGCTGCACTTTGACTTTAAGGACAACCAAACAGTGTTGCTCCAGGCCGTATGGCAGCTCCTGGGCCAACACGAAGAGTGGCTCTCCACTGCGCTCAAGAAGAGCGATCCTGCAGAGATCTCACCGATTGACCGCAAGCCAATCCTGGTGGTCACTGAAGAAGCAGAAGAACAGCAGAAGGTCTTCTACGACGCTCTGCCTGTCGGCGCCCATCTTCGTCTCTTCGGTTCGGCGCACACGCATCCCACGCCCAAGAACATGACGAAGGAGCAACTAGTGCATTGGGCAGTCACTGTGAGCCCTGAGGAACTTCTCAAGGAGAAGCCCACCAACTACAGGCGATGGTGGAACAGCTCATGGTATGCGGTGGAAGAAGGCGGAGCACCGGGGGCGGGCGATTGGACCCAAGATGACAACAAGCGCTTGCGTGCACTCGTCGACCATGCGCACGCGATGGGTTATTGGGTACGGTTTTACGCGTTGGATGGGTTCGCCCCTGCAGAGGACCAGGGCTGGGGAATGAGTTACAACTTCGGCTCGCGCGAGGCGGTTGTCCTGCGCTGGAAGGCGGCAATCGCTGCCGGGGTCAACTTCATCCCCACGAACCAATACGAGTTACTGGCTACATATCTGAAACAGGAAGCAAAGGAGCTTCGTCCCGGGCCCTCCGGCTCGTCCACGAGGTAGTTGTCTTTTCAAAACTCCTTAGTAACGGGAAGTCGGCTAAGCGGAAGTGATCTTCGTATTGCCTGAAAACTCGGGTTCTGAGCAACTTCACGTTGGCGCGTCTCGGGGCCAGCTGAACTTGCCGCAAAGCCGTTTTACGCGATTACTTTCGTTTATTTCCGGCTGCCTTCTTGATAAGTGTGGCCGCCCTTTTGGCATCAGCGTCGTTTGCGAAACCGATGACCGCGGAATACCTTCTACCAATAGCTTGGGCCACAAAAAAGCTCAGGTCGGCTCCAGTGTCCGCAATCGTCTGTGCGATCTTGTGCGCCAGACCAGGCTTATTATCGCCTTCGACGAGGAGAGTCGGGATAGCCGAGGCGGCAAGCCCCGTCCCTGTGGCGGCAGCCGTCAACTTTTTTCCAGAGACCGGATAGATCTCGATAGCTGCTTTGGCCTCATTGCCGGGAAGCCTATACGCCATCACAACGCCAAGATCCGCCCCGGCCTTTGCAAGCGGCTCAAGCGTCTGGGCAAGGAGCCCCGTCTTGTTCTCGGCCTCTGTTCGCCAAAGAGATATGCTCTTCACGGTGACGGGCATTGCGGTTCCTCCATCTAAATATTGCAGAGAGTATCTCACCTCGTCCGCCGCCAGTCCATTTGCTGCCTCAACGTCGTTCAACGTTCTCCGAGGCGCCACTCTCACGACGGAGTCTGTTTGGACTCGTAAAGGAGCCGGTAGTGTTGCAGTACGATCCTCACCAGCACGTTAACTCAGAAGCTTGGCAGGCGCTCGATGAATCGGAGCGCATTGAATCCGTCCGGCAATACCATCGGCAGAATCGAATCCGGCTTGCCAACGAGAGCCTTCACGCCACTACCCACGTCATGGTCGAGAACCAAGTGGCGCTAGGGGATACGTTTGCGGCACGCGCCGTTCTGTTGCGCCTGATGGCAGAAGGGCTCGACCGGCACGAAGCTATCCATGCGATTGGTTCGGTGTTATCCGAACAACTTTTTGCCGCGCTCAGAGAGGAGGGCGGGGCCGATCCCAATGCGCAGTATGTGGAGAACCTCAATCGCCTGACCGCTGAATCCTGGAGAAAGCGAGCGCCCTAGGATTTTAGGTAGTTTCCAGAATCCCCGTTTTCGAGAACTAAGACCCCCAGTTCGGATCGTCCGGTCGGGAGGGTTACTTCCTGTTTGCCGACCATCCGGAAGTAATCCTCCCCGACGAAGAACAGGCAG
>JAOAPF010000427.1 GCA_025462755.1 Edaphobacter sp. | reverse complement strand
GAGGGTGTGGTGTTTCGCACGGCGTGGCCGGTGGCGAATGAGGAGCTGGTGCGGGAGGATGAGATTGAGATTCCAGTGCAGGTGAATGGCAAGCTGGTGAATGTGGTGAAGGTGCCGGCGGGAAGTGATGAGGCTACGGTGAAAGCTGCGGCTTTGGCCGATGCCAAGGTGATGGCTCGGGTTGAAGGCAAGAACGTGGTGAAGGTGATTGTGGTGCCCGGTAAGCTTGTGAATCTTGTGGTGAAGTAGTGGAGGCATTACCGCAAAGACCGGGTCCGCAGGATGATGGTTTGGTGATTGCCGCGGGGACCGTGCGGGGAACTCAGTCGCTGGTGCATATTCTGGCGCGGTGCTGGAAGCGGCCTTCGTGGACGGCGCTGGAGGTGGCGTGGCGATGGGTGTTTGGGGTGCCTGCGCTGCTGGTGCTTTGGTATGAGACGACGCGGATTTTGAGCGAGACGCCGGTCGATGTTGCGGCGTTGCGGCGGATGTCGTTGCTGGACCCGATGCCTTCGGTGGGGACGCTGGCGCAGGTGATGTTGGTGCTGCTGCCGCCGGTGGTGCGGGTTGCGGTGTGGCTGGGACCGCTGATGCTGGTGGTCTGGGTGGTGGTGTCGTCGGCGGGGCGGACGGTAGTGCTGCGGAGGGTGGATGAGCGGCTGCATGCGCGGGTTGGGACGCTGGTGGTGCTGCAGGCGGTGCGGGTGGTGGCTCTGCTGGGAAGCTTCGTGGTGTGGTTTTTGTGTGTGGAGTGGGCGGCTCGGAGTACGGTAACGGGGCCGATTGGCGCGGGCGCAGAGCCGAATCTGGTGGGGTACTTTGCGCTCTCGATTGTGAGTACGCTGGGGCTGTTTACGTTGTGGGCGGTGGCTAGCTGGGCTCTGTCGGTGGCTCCGCTGCTGGCGATGCTGCGTGGATTGGGCGTGGGGGAAAGCCTGGCGGCGGCGTTTCGGCTAGGGGCGCTGAAGTCGAAGCTGGTGGAGATCAGCCTGGTGATGGGGATTGTGAAGATCGCGCTGATTGTGCTGGGGATGGTGCTTTCGGCTAGTCCGCTGCCGTTTGAGAGCGAGACGTCGCCTGAGTTTTTGCGATGGTGGTGGGTGGGGGTTACGCTGCTGTATTTTGTGGCTTCGGATTTCTTTCATGTGGCGCGGCTGGTGGCTTATCTGGAGCTGTGGCGGGCTTATGAGGAAGATGAAAATTTGTCTCGCGGGTAGGGTGGGATTTTGCATCTCATTGTGACAGGCGCCTGAATTCTTCGGCCAGGAGATGGCTTATGTCGTTTGGGATTTATGCGGTTGGATATTTGATATTGATCGCGGGCGTGGCTTATCTGGCGCACCTGATGCATATTCCTCAGCATTACATTGTGGCAGGGGCGATTATTCTGCTGGGAATTGGGGTTGTTACGGGTGTGCAGAGCACTCGGCAGAAGGACCCTAGCTAGGGTGCGTTTTGCTGTAGACCCGGGATATGGTCTCGTTGCTGGCCGCATTTACACTGGGTAGGTGGATACCTCAACGATAGTCATTCTGGATTTTGGGTCGCAGTATACGCAGCTGATTGCGCGGCGTATTCGTGAGTTCAACGTTTTCTCTGTGGTGCTGCCTTGTACTGTTCCGCTGGAGCAGGTGAAGGCGCTGAATCCGAAGGGCGTGATTCTTTCGGGCGGGCCTTGCTCGGTCTATGACGCGGATGCTCCGGCGGCTGATCCGGCGGTGCTGGCGATGGGTGTGCCGGTGCTGGGTATCTGCTATGGGTTGCAGTTTGTGGTGCATCACCTGGGCGGGAAGGTAGTGGCTGCGGCGGCCAGGGAGTATGGGCACGCAGAGGTGTCGGTGGTGGCGGCGACCCCGCTGTTTCGCGGGCTGCCGGGGACACTGGATGTCTGGATGTCGCATGGGGATCATGCGGAGGAGTTGCCGGCCGGGTTTTCGCTGACGGCGAGGACCTCGAACGCGGTGGCCGGGATTGCCGATGAGGCGCGGCGGATCTGGGCGGTGCAGTTTCATCCTGAGGTGGCGCATACGCGGCAGGGGATGGAGTTGCTGAAGAACTTCTGCCTGGAGATTTGCGGGGCGGAACAGGATTGGACGCCGGAACACTTTATCCAGACGACGGTGGAGCGGGTGAAAACGCAGGTTGGGGATGGTCATGCGATCTGCGGGTTGAGTGGGGGCGTGGACTCTTCGGTGGCTGCGGTGCTGGTGGCGCGGGCGATTGGGGATCGGCTGACTTGTATCTTCGTGAACAATGGCGTGCTGCGCAAGGATGAGTTTGAGAAGGTGCAGAAGACCATGCGTGAGGGCCTGGGGCTGAATGTGGTTGCGGTGGATGCCAGTGAGCGGTTTCTGTCGAAGCTGGCTGGGGTGACCGATCCGGAACAGAAGCGGAAGGTGATTGGGAACGAGTTTATTGCCGTGTTTGATGATGAGGCGAAGAAGATCTTTGAGGCGGAGAAGAGTGCCGGCGAGGAGGTCGCGTGGCTGGTGCAGGGCACGCTGTATCCGGATGTGATCGAGTCGTCGAGCGTGCATGGGCCTTCGCATACGATCAAAAGCCACCACAATGTGGGTGGGCTGCCGGCGGATATGAAGCTGAAGCTGATTGAGCCGCTGCGCGATCTGTTCAAGGATGAGGTGCGACGGATTGGGCGCGACCTGGGGATGCCGGAGGAGATTCTGGAGCGGCAGCCGTTTCCTGGGCCGGGGCTGGCGGTGCGGATTCTGGGGGAGGTTACTGCCGAGAGAGTGGGGATTCTGCAGGAGGCGGATGAGATTGTCGTCTCGGAGATCAAGGCTGCCGGGTTGTACCGGAAGGTTTGGCAGAGCTTTGCGGTGCTGCTGCCAGTGAAGTCTGTCGGCGTGATGGGGGACCAGCGAACGTATGCGAATACGTGCGCGGTGCGGGCGGTGGAGAGCGAGGATGGGATGACGGCGGATTGGGCTCCGCTGCCGTATGAGGTGCTGCGGACGATTTCGAGCCGGATTGTGAGCGAGGTGCGGGGGATCAACCGGGTGGTGTACGACATTACTTCTAAGCCGCCGGGGACGATTGAATGGGAGTAGGGGGACGCTGACGGGTCAGGGCAGCGGGTCAGGGCAGCGGGTCGGACTTCATGGGGGCCGAGCGACGCGGGGTGGTTTCGACTACGATCCGGGTGTTTTTGGCGAAGTCGATCTTCTGGCCGCGGGCGATCCAGCGGTAATAGAAAGCACGCGCTGCGCCGTAGTAGCCGATGCCGGCAGCGGCGTTGGGTGAGATTCCGGTGAGGCCGATCACGGTGCCGACGAGGCCAAGGCCGGCGGCTCCGCCGACAGCGTTCTTGCCCAGAGTGTTGCCGCCGCCGCCGGCGAGGCCGTCGTGATTGTCGCCATCGAGCGGGCGGCTGGCCATGAGGGCGAGGAGGATGGGCAGGCTGATCTTGTCCTGCGGTTTGGACTTGGGCTGACCCTCGGAGGTGAGAGCGATATCGCGTGCAGAGTCGGCTCCGGTAAGGCGGGTCTCGACGGTCCGGGTTTCTTCATGGGGAACCTGAAGCTGGCCGAAGTTGAAGGTGAGAACACCGGTGCGTCCGAACTTACGGGCGGGCTTCGCGCGGGTGACGGAGCCGATGAGCGTGGAACCCTGGGGAATGGCGATTGTGTGGTCGGGATTGTAGATGGGTTCGGCGACGGTGGCCTTGATCGCCTGGCCGTCTTTGGAAGTCTCCGAGCTGAGCGGCTCGTCGAGATTGGCCTGGACGATCCAACTGCCGGTATCGGTTTTGGCGGGTTCAGCGGGAGGATCAGGCTCCTCCCAGAAGTGATGCTTGGATGGTGTGGCTGCGGCGATCACGGGAGGTGCGGGCAGCGCGGGAAGCTCGACGGAGTGGGAGGTCTCGATAGTCCAGGCTGTGCCCTTGTCGATGCGCTGGGGATGGTAGGGAATCTGGGTGTAGATGAACTGAACGAGGCGGTCACCCTTTTCGGGGCCGGTAAAGATCGCGATATCGCTGCGGGCGACACTGAGGAGTCCGTCGAACTGACGGTGGATGAAGCCTCCCTTGGCGGGCGGCGAAGGGATGGCGCGAAAGATGAAGGCACCGTCGGCGGCGTCGTCGGAGGCGAAGGGGATGGTGGTCCCGTCGGGGAGAACGAAGCTGGTGAAGCGGACGACTGGTTTGTGAAAGGGGGTGAAATCGCCTCCCAGGACGGCGCGGACGCGGCGAGAGTGGTCGGAGCGGAGATCGACGACGCTGCCGGCGATGATGGTGTCCTTGGGGAGCAGGAGTTTGTCATTGCCGTAGATGGGGTAAATCAAGTGAGCGCGAATGGGCTGCCCGTCACGCATGGGAAGGTGCTCGTCGATGCGGAGGGCTAGCGGGGTTTCGGCGGGAAGAGTGCCGCCCTCGGTCTGGCCTAGGGCCGCGCCGGGCATGAGGGAGAGAGCGATGACCAGGGCCGATTTGCAGATCATTGAAGACAATTCTATGGGGTCAACCTTAAATCTATATGAGAAGAGCCGTGGACTGGCCGCGGCTCTAGTAAGTTAGACGCAGGAATTCAGCTGAGGGTTCGGCCGATTGCGCGAATGAGTGTGTCGCTGGCTCGTCAGGCGATCGTCTACCAGCGAATGATCGACAAACGCGGGAGTTATCGCGCTTCGGACGGGGTGTATCAAAGAACCAGAGCAGCGCAGGCTGAATTCATCGGAAATTCATCGGAATGGTAAGGAGAAAGGCGCTGCACGTATGCAGCGCCCTTTTTCTTCTACTGGACCGGTGCCGGCTAGTTTGGATTAGCTTACCTGGACTTTTTCGTGCCAGGAGTGAGCCCCCTTGAGGGCATTGTTGACGTTGGTGATGTTTTCTACGCCCTTGGTGTTGAGCCACTCCTCGAAGGCCTTCGGGCCCTGCTTGGCGTAGATAGGGATGCCGTCCTTCCAGGTGGCGCGGCCGCAGAGGACGCCGTTGAAGCTGGCGCCGGATTCGACGGCGAGCTCGAGGGTCTCGATGAAGACCGGGTTAGAGACGCCGGCCGAGAGATAGATGAAGGGCTTGTGGGTCATGGTGGCGGCGTCGCGGAAGTGCTGCAGAGCCTCCTGTCGGGTGTAGGCCTTTTCGCCCTTGAAGGCTTTGGTGCCTTCGACGAAGGACATCTCGATGGGAACCTCGACCTTCAACACGTCGACGTTGTAGCGGGCCTTGCCGAACTCGGCCATGGAACCGGAGACGATCTCGGGCTTCTTGAGAGCGTAGGCGAGGGACTTTTCATCGCCGCCGTCGACGTCGTAGCCGACGAACTCGAGGAAGAAGGGGATGTCGTGGGCGATGCACTCGTCGCCGATGCGCTCGATCCAGGCGTGCTTGTGGTCGTTGACGAGGGTTTTTTCGAAGGGGGTGTAGTAGAGGAGGATCTTGATGCAGTCGGCTCCGGCTTCTTTGAGGCGGCGAACGCTCCAGAGGTCGAGAAGGTCGGGCAGGCGGCCGGGGGTGGTGGCGTCGTAGCCAGTCTTCTCGTAGGCGAGGAGGAGGCCCTTGCCGTTGCGGTGTTTCGAGGCGGGCAGGCCGTACTCGGGGTCGAGGAGGATGGCGGAGGCGTGCTTGGTGAGGACGGAGGTGACGAGGGTTTTGAAGACTTCGAGGTCGTGGGCGTCGGCGGCGGCTCCTCGCTCCTTGGCGAGGGATTTCTGGAGCGAGCCGCGCTGGTCCATGGCGGCTGCGGCGATAACGCCACGCTGGTCGGAGACGGCTTTCAGTCCTTCGAGTTTTCCTGGGCTCAACTTTTCCATTTGGTGCATGTCTCCTGAGGGGTTATTGCGAGTTTGTACATCTATCGTAGGTGATTTTACATGCTGCGGCGAAGGTCCTGCAGAGCAGCGATTGCCACGGTCGGCCCGTGTCGGGAGCGCTGCCGTCGAGAGGTCGCCTTGCTTCCATTAGGATGGGAGATATCTCAAGCCAGGTTTTAACTAGAGAGGATCCCATCTGCATGCGAACTAGCTTTGTCCGGGCGGCCCTGCTGTGCCTGTTGTTCACGGAGGGTGGGTGGCTTCGCGCCCAGAACAAGCCTCTTATGGTGGAGGAGGGAAGATATTCCGTTCACCTGCTGCTGCACACGATTGGGACGGAAACTTACACGGTCACGCAGACGGCGCCGGGGCGGCAGGTGATGACGACGACGTCAACGACATCTGACCGGGGGATGAAGCGGACGAGCAGCACAAAGCTGGAGATGGGGCCATTGTTTGCGCCGGTCGTGTTGGAGCAGAGGTCCTCATCAGGATCTTCGGGACCCTCTGGCGGGAGCGGGGAAGACGTGTCGTTGACCGAGGTAAAGGGTAGCTCGGTATCGATTCTGGAGCGGGGTGTGGGCCGTACGATGCGCAGGCCTCCGGTGGCTTTTGTAGGCTTCGGCACGATGCCTGCCTCGGTCCAAATGATGATGATGCGCTATTGGAGAGTGCACCACCAACCGGCACGATTGCCGATTCTGCGTGCAAGCGAGAAGGCGCTGCCGCTGGAGATCAAACTGGTGGGCCATGATTCTTTCTCGGTAAAGGGCCAGATGGTTCGGCTGACGCGCTACACGGTAGCAAACCTGATGTTTGGCCGCGAGATTGTTTGGATGAACGATAGTGGACGTCTGGCAGCGTTGATGACGTTCGCGGGAGGTTTGCCGCAGGAGGAGATTCTCGAAGGGTATGAGCCGGTAGAGGCGGGACTGGAGCACAGCGGAGTGCAACAGGAGATGCTGGACCTGGATGACCTTGATCGCAAGGTGCCTCCGGAGGCTGCCAAGGCGTTTGCGATTGTCGGCGCGCGCCTGGTTGACGGCACGGGCTCGCCGGCGGTTGAGAACTCCGTGGTGATGGTGCGGGACGGGAGAATTGTCGCCGCAGGAAAAGTGGGGACCACGAAGGTGCCGGCGGGAATGCGGGTGATCCATGCGGAGGGACGGTCGCTGTTGCCGGGGCTGTGGGAGATGCATTCGCATTACTCGGGCGTGGAGTTTGGACCTGCGCTGCTGGCGGCCGGCGTGACGACGGCGCGGGATTGTGGAGGGGAGTTCGAGTTTCTGACGACGGTGCGGCGAAAGATCGATAGAGACCATGCGTTGGGACCGAGACTGCTGCTCGCAGGTTTGATCGATAGCGGTGGCCCCCTGGCGTTTGGCTATGTGGATGTGAAGACTCCGGCGGAGGCGGTTGAGGCTGTGGACAGCTATGCGGACGCAAGGTTCGAGCAGATCAAGGTGTATACGCAGATACAGCCGGAGGTGCTGAAGGCGATCAGCGACGAAGCGCACCGGCGGAACATGACGGTGACGGGGCATGTTCCTGCGGCGGTAAATGCGTTTGAGGGCATCGCTGATGGGATGGACCAGATTAACCATCTGCAGTTTGTGACCCGCGCTATGACGCCTGACGGCAGTCCCGGACCTCTAGATCTGCAGTCGGAGCGTGCGAAGAGATTGATCGCGCTGCTGAAGGAAAAGCAGATCGTGGTGGACCCTACGCTGGGCTGGGGTGAGATGGCGGGTCATCCGAAAAACGTCGATGTTGCTTCGTTCGAGCCGGGGATCAATGCGGCTCCGTTTACGTTGTCGTCCAAGTTCCGGGCGCTGGGCGTGCCGGCTGGCGATGAAGCGAAGTTTCACGAACGCATCGAGACGAACCTCAAGGTTGTAGGGGAACTCTATCGTGCCGGTGTGACGATTGTGCCGGGTAGCGATACGGGCGTGCTCGGATATGGACTGGACCGCGAGCTTGAGTTGTATGTGCAGGCCGGGATGAGCCCGATGGCGGCGATCCAGTCGGCGACGATTGTGTCCGCCAGGGTGATGAAGCTGGATGGCGATTCGGGTTCGATCGAGGTAGGCAAGCGGGCTGACATGGTTTTGGTTGAGGGAAACCCGCTAGAGAAGATCAGCGATATCCGGCGGGTGGTGAGCGTGGTGAGCGATGGCCGGATGTATGACAGCAAGAAGCTGGGGCGCAGCGTGGGCTTCAATCGTTGACGCTCAAGCAGCTTCGCGGACCTCGAGCTCACGCTTGCCGGTGGGGTTGACCTGGAGTTCGGGAAGCTGGCGCGGTTTGAACATTCGCTCGAGCAAAAGTTCTTCCAGGATGATGGTGGTGGCGCAGACGACCAACGGAATCAACTCGCCGAAGACTCTGGTCTCGATGAGAATGCCGTAGACGAACATGAAGAAGCACCAGATAGGCAGAAGCCATAACCAGGCGCGGAGCCTGGTGTCGGTGATTCGTTTTCGCATGGCGACGATGAACAGGAGGAGGTATCCGCATGCACTGAGCATTTGGGGCCATGCCTGGGGCGCCACCAGCGATTTAATGTTCCAGTCGAGCCGGGGATAAAACTCCGACGCGTTGCCGGCGAAAATACGACGGATAACGATCTGCCATACGGTCCATGCTGCGGCGAGCGGTAGGACGACCACCAGGGTGCGGGGACGGACGAGGCGTTGCCAGCGTATCTTTCCGTTCTCGACGGCGCGGTTGAGCATGTAGAGAGGCAGGAGCAGCAAGGTTGTTTCGCGGTTGACTGTGGCGACGAGGAAGAGGTTGGCGAAGTACATCCAGTGCGCTCGGAAGTACAAAAGATACATTGCGGCTGCAAAGAACGCGAGGCTGGGGAGGTCGTAAATGAACCGGAAGTTCTGGACCGTGTGCATAATGTACGTCGCGCCGCAGACGACCAGAAGAAGCGGGTACACGATCGGAGTGAGCAGGCGACGCCGGGAGCTCGCCTCGTAGATTCTGATAGTGAAATAGCCGGTGAGCAGGAGGCAGACGACGTCGATGAACGCCTGTGTGAGCACCTCGGGGGCGACTGGTTTGGGAAACCAGAAGGGAGAATTTTCGAACGGCAACGTGAGCTGGTGAAGCGTGTCGCTTTGGTGGGCCCACCGCATGGGAAGGATCATCAGACTGCGTCCTTGGAACGGCATGCGTTCTTGTCCCTGCTCGTACAAGAACGTGTTGACGTAGGGGCGCGTGAGCCAGAGATAACACCAGACGAATTGAATTGTGGCGATTACATAGATGATCAGAAGAAGTATCTTTTTCTTTGGCGCCATTGAGCGCACCTCGTCAAAAACCGCATGCCACGGGGCTTTCGGCAAGGGGTTGATTCTCGACCCACTACAGATTTGTACGATGGCAGGACGATTGCGCTGGGTTGCAAGAGCCTGAGGGCGTGCGGTGCTCTGGCGAGCCTATGCACGTGTGCCGTGGTGGAGAGGGTCAGGAAGAGGCGGAGAGTGTCTCCTGCTGGGCTTTGAGGAGTTGGTGAATGCCGTTTTCGGCGTAGTCGAGCATTTCGTTGAGCTGCTGGCGGCTGTAGGAGTTCTGCTCGGCCGTAGCCTGGGTCTCGACTAGGCCGCCGTCGGCCAGCATGACGACGTTCATGTCGACGGCGGCTCGGGAGTCTTCCTCGTAGCAGAGGTCGAGGAGGACGTTGCCGTCTACGATGCCTACGCTGGTGGCGGCGATCATCTGTTTTAGCGGCGAGGCCTTCAGGGTTCCGGCTGCGACTAGTTTTCGGAGGGCCAGGGCGAGCGCGACGCAGGCTCCCGTGATTGCGGCGGTTCGTGTGCCTCCGTCGGCCTGGAGGACGTCGCAGTCGAGGATGATGGTGCGCTCGCCGAGGGCCTTCATATCCACTACGCTGCGTAACGACCGACCGATTAGGCGCTGGATCTCGTGGGTGCGGCCGCCAACCTTGCCGCGTTCGCTCTCGCGTGCCGTGCGGGTGAGAGTGGCGCGGGGGAGCATGCCGTATTCGGCGGTGACCCAGCCGCGGCCGGAGTTGCGGAGCCAGCCAGGGACGCCCTGCTCGATGGTGGCGTTGCAGAGGACGCGGGTGTTGCCGGATTCGATGAGGACGGAGCCCTCGGCCATGGCGACGTAGTGGGGGGTGATGCGGATGGGGCGGAGGGCGTCGGCCGCGCGGTGGTCGGGGCGGAAGAGCTGCTGGGTGGGAGCGGTTGCGGACATTCAGGAATTATAGAGGTGAGATTCTTCTCATGATTTTTGCGGGATGGTGGTTCTGGGGCAGATTACCCTACGTTGGCGATAGCCAGAATGGCAACAGCAACAGCAGATTTCTCCGCTTCGCTGCGAAATGACAAACAAAAGGACAGGCAACGGCGACGGCGGATCCCCCCTTGGGGAACACCAGAACTGCAACGGCGAGGGCCTGACCTTTCGGGGTGGTGAGTTCGGCGGTGAGTTCCGAAATGGGATTGTTCCAGAATGGGAATGGTTACTGATTTGGGCTTTGTCGAAGATTTTGTGGGGTTTGGGTCGGGAGGTAGTTCTATATTGGGAATTACGGATTGTGTGCGTAACGGTGCACGAGTTACGTTTTTGATTGATGAATGGTTACTTATCGGAGGAGTTCCAGTTTGGCACTTGAAGTGAT
>JAOAPF010000404.1 GCA_025462755.1 Edaphobacter sp. | reverse complement strand
TACGCCGACCAGGGCTGAGATGACGGCGATGGAAAAAGAGTGGCGGGGGTGGGTCGGGTGCTTCGGGTCGCGGACGCTGGATATGGATCCGGTGAGGCATGATGAGTTGTGCGCGTGGGTGAGCCATCTGCCGCAGATGCTGTCGACTGCGCTGGCGGCGCTGCTTGAGGACAAATTTGGGGATGCGCCGGAGATTGCGGCGATTGGTGGACGGGCGCTGAAGGAGACGACCCGGCTGGGAGCGAGCCCATACAGCATGTGGCGTGACGTGGCACTGACCAATACTGGACCGGTTGCGGATACGCTGCTGGCGCTGGAGCAGCGGTTGCAGCATGTGCGGGAAAATCTGCGGACTCCGGAGCTGCGGGATGAATTTGCGTTAGCGAACCGGTTTCGCCAGCGACGATGAGGGCGCTGGTCTAAGCTGGAAAGAACCGCTGAAATCTAAAGGAAACCAACGGACCCTGTGAGTGATTTAATAAACCGTCTTAATATCAGCCTTGCCGATGTCGTTGCTGCACGGGAGCGCGTGCGTGGGTCAATCTACTGTTCGCCTTGTCCCCATTCGCAGATGTTGTCTGGTCTGACGGGGCAGCAGGTTTATCTGAAGCTTGAGAATCTGCAGATGACCGGCTCGTTCAAGGAGCGGGGGGCGCTGAATCGTATTGCGACGCTGACACCGGAGCAGGCAGTTCGTGGAGTAGTCGCGGCAAGTGCGGGTAATCATGCGCAGGGGGTTGCGTACCACGCGACGAAGCGCGGGATTCGGGCGCTGATCGTCATGCCGCTGGCGACACCGCTGGTGAAGGTGACTGCGACGCGCGGCTTTGGCGCTGATGTAGTGCTGCATGGGGCGAACTACGACGAGGCCTGTGAGGAGGCGACGCGGCTGTGCGCGGCGGAGGGGATGACGTTTATTCATCCTTTTGACGATGCAGTCGTAATGGCCGGACAGGGGACGATCGGGCTGGAGTTACTGGAGCAGGTTCCGCGGCTGGAGGCGGTGGTAGTCCCGATTGGCGGTGGGGGACTGATTGGCGGGATTGCGTGTGCGATCAAGGAGTCCAGGCCTGAGATTCGGGTGATCGGGGTGCAGACCTCGAGGCTTCCATCGATGCTGGCTGCGCGGTCCGCAGGGCATCCGGTGACGGTGGAACCGGCGACGACGATTGCCGATGGCATTGCGGTGCGGCGCGCGGGAGATGTGACGCTGCCCGTGGTCGAGCGATATGTCGATGAGATTGTGACCGTGGATGAGGATGAGATCGCGTCGGCGATCCTGGTGCTGCTGGAGCGGGAGAAGACGCTGGCTGAGGGGGCGGGGGCTGCGGCGCTGGCGGCTTTGCTGCAGAAGAAGACTTCACTGGATGGCGCGCATACGGCGGTAATGGTGTGCGGGGGCAATATCGATGTGACGCTGCTGAGCCGGATTATCGAGCGCGGCCTGGTGCAGGATGGGAGAATGATCCGGCTTAGGATTCATCTGCTGGATAAGCCTGGGGCGCTCGCAGAGTTGACGCTGCTGATCGCAAAGTACCGCGCCAACATTGTGGATACGTTGTACAACCGGGCGTACTACGGTGTGAACCTCGGCGACACTACGATCGACATTACGATGGAGACCCGTGGG
The DNA here is from genome assembly GCA_025462755.1 of Edaphobacter sp. Taxonomy (GTDB): domain Bacteria; phylum Acidobacteriota; class Terriglobia; order Terriglobales; family Acidobacteriaceae; genus Edaphobacter. Next base: position 1,647 of record JAOAPF010000404.1, on the reverse strand, counting down.
CGTGAGCAGGTGGAGGAGTTGTTGGCTGCGCTGACGGCGGAGGGGTATAAGCATGACCGGGTGTTGTGAGGTCATGAACTCTGAGTCAGGCCTTCCTTTCGTAGTGGAAGTGGAGTTCCTGTTCGCTGGCTACTGGCTGGCCGTCTCTGGTGGCGGGGTGGAAGGTCCATTGCTGGACGGTCGCGATAATGGTTTCGTCGATTCCGTGGCCCAGGCCGCTGGTCATCTTGATGTCGGCGACTTTGCCCGTTGTGTCGATGACGACGTCAAGGATGACGTCGCCTTTGGTGCCGCGGGGGAGGGTCGAGAGGTCAGGCTTTGGTGTGGGGAAGTAGCTGGCGAGTGCGATGTTGATGTTGCCGGAGCCAAGGGAGTCCGCGCCGGTGGTGGAGTCAGGGTTAGGTGATGTTGGAGAGTTGGTGTTGGGTGAGACGGCGTTGGTCTTCGGCTTCGGCGCAGGCGGTGTTGGGAGCGGGGAGTCGGCCGCGGCTTGTTGCGGCAGGGCTTTGGGGTTGGGGGTTGAGGCCTGGATGGGCGCTCGGCCGGGCATGTAGGTGACCATGAGGTTGGTGCCGTGTGGATTTCCGGGGAGGCGGATGGGGGCGATCCAGGAGGCGCGCTGATGAAGCAGAACACCGAGGAGGAGCAGATGCAGGACAGCGGACGCGGCGGCATGCTTCGGGCTGCGCGGTGATGCTGCGACTGGTTTGCCGATAGTCTCGATTTCCGCTTTCTCCTTGTGCTGGCTTTCGAGTGCTGGTTGGGGCAGGATTGCAGGCGCTTGTTATTGATTCTCAATGTTATTTAGACGCGGGTGAAGGTGGTCTGTTGCTTTTCGCGGTGGCGTTCAGCGGCGAGGGCGATGAGGCGATCGATGAGTTGTTTGTAGGGTACGCCGGTAGACTCCCAGAGTTTGGGGTACATGCTGATGCTGGTGAAGCCGGGCATGGTGTTGATTTCGTTGAGGTAGATGCGGGCGGGTTTGGGCTTTTTGTTCTTGCTGGCTTTGACGGCTGGCTCCATGAGGAAGTCGACGCGGGCGAGGCCGGCGCAGTCGCAGGCGTGGAAGGCGGCGATGGCCATTTTGCGGATTTGTTTGGACTCCGATTTCGAGAGCTTTGCGGGGATGATCGGGAGGCTGGCGTCGGAGTGGTACTTGGCGTTGTAGTCGTAGAATTCGGCGCCGGGGACGATTTCTCCGACGACGGAGGCTTCGGGGGAGTCGTTGCCGAGGACGGCTACTTCGAGTTCGCGGGGCTTGGCTCCGGGCCCGCCTACTCCTTGTTCGATGATGAGTTTGCGGTCGTAGCTGGCGGCTAGGTCCATTGCGGGGGCGAGTTCGCTGCTGTCGTGGACCTTGCTGATGCCTACGGAAGAGCCGAGATTCGCGGGTTTTACGAAGACCGGATAGATGAGTTTTTTTCCGATGAGTTTGGTGCAGCGTTTGGCGTCGGCCTTCCATTCGCTGCGGAGGAGGTTGACGTGCGGGGTTTGGGGCAGGCCGGCGGCGGCGAAAAGCTGCTTCATGGCGGACTTGTCCATGCCAGTGGCGGAGCCGAGGACACCGGAGCCAACGTACGCTATATCAGCTAGTTCGAAGAGGCCCTGGATGGTGCCGTCTTCGCCGAAGGTGCCGTGGAGGACGGG
>JAOAPF010000197.1 GCA_025462755.1 Edaphobacter sp. | reverse complement strand
GCATAGGAGCCTTTGTAAACAGGATTTGTAAACAGTTCGCGCAACATCACCACATTCCACGGCTTCTTTCCCCGGAATCGCTGCTGGCGATTGAGAATTTCAGCAATTTGATGGCGGCTCTTCTGTTGCTTCGTGTAAAGATCGAATGCTAACTGAATCGTCTCCACCGCCTCTTTCGGCCCTGGAGTGAGGACGATACGATCGGTTTCAATACTTTTCCATTCGCCCAATCGAAGAAGATGCTTTGGCTCTTTATCTTGATTCACAAGCAATCTCTGCATTCCAAACGGGCCATATCCTCCCTGCCAAAATCCCATCGACACGAGACGGCGTTGACCAGCGGACACCTTGACTGACAGTTCGCGGCTATACTCGCCCACCATCATTCGCTTGAGGGCCTTCAATAGGTTCGAGGTCGGGCTATTGTCGTTCTCAAACTGTTCCGCGCAATATCGCACAACAATTCCAGATCGCTTGCACAGAAACTCGTAGTGAGCAGCTTCATCGGAATCTGGAAAGCGTCCCCAGCGACTCACGTCATAGACCAACACCTGATCAAAATCAGCATGACCCGACTCGACTGTCTGCAGCAGTGCTTGTAGCCCCTTACGGCCTTTAATACTTCTCCCGCTTTTTCCTTCGTCGACGAAAGATCGCACGATGCCGACATTATGAGCGGCTGCGAAGAGAGCAATTGCGGCAGCCTGATTAGCGGTTGAGTATTGTTGGTGTTCTGTGCTCATTCGCAGGTACTGTGCGGCACGAGAGAGGAGATTGGAGGGCGAGTGGTGCATTGGTCGTGTCCTGGTCCACGGGCTTCGGCTCACCTTAGTTCGCTTCGAGATTCGCAGATGCCAAGCCCGTTTCGGTCGCAGTCTGCCGGCCCTTATCCTTTAACGTGTTCTGAATCTAGAGCGTATGGTTACAACAGGTCAACACGAATTTTCGATCCAGAGACTGGCGGGAAACGGCTTAAACCTATAGGGTCACTGGCCACCTTCAGTAGATGCAGACGCTGATGAAAGCTCTGCGCATCTCCGAGTTCTCTTGCCCACGTCAGAACATCTTGGTAGGGTCCATCGATTTGCCGCGAGTGCTGAGCGGCACCCACCGCGAGTTCTCGTCGCACGCTCCAAAAATCCGATTTCTTCACTGCCTCTGCAACTCGAACCATCACAGCGGAGAAGACTTTGTCAGAGGGCGAGAAGTCAATGCTGCGCTTCACCTGAATTTCGTGGCTCGCAGAAATACCCCGGGAATCTTGGCCCATCACGATCACATCGTCTGGGAAATGTCTTCCGGCGCCGATTCCAGCCAAATATATCCTCAAGTGTGAGTAACTTATGGTATAAGTCGTGCGTCATGCCGAGCACTCGCCAAGGCTCCTTACAGTTGTTTCGTTTCGCGGGAATTGATGTCTATCTGCACTGGTCTTGGTTTGTTGTGGCGGCACTTGAAATCAGTGCACGAGCACGACGCTACCCGTCTATCGCATGGAACATAGCGGAGTATCTGGCGCTCTTCCTCATTGTGACGCTTCATGAGTTCGGGCATGCGCTCGCGTGCCGTCAAGTAGGCGGTACGGCGAATAAGATCATGCTTTGGCCGCTTGGCGGAGTAGCGTATGTAGACCCGCCCCCACGTCCAGCAGCCACACTCTGGAGCATAGCCGCGGGCCCGCTCGTCAACGTCGTACTCCTTGGAGTGTCTGCTGCGCTGGCATTCTGGGGACGGCACGCCGGATGGAGGCTGACTGGCCCTCATGCCTACAAACTACTGTGGGCTGTGTGCGTCATGAACCTCGGCTTGCTCGTCTTCAATCTGCTGCCGATCTACCCTTTGGACGGCGGGCAGATTCTTCGTTCCCTGCTGTGGTTTGTGCTGGGACGCGCCCACAGCCTGAAGGTGGTTGCGGTGCTCGGATTGCTCGGTGCACTTGGACTGATTGCTGTCGCGTTTTGGCTCCATTCTTTCTGGATCGGACTCATTTCTGTCTACATGGTAATGAACTGCTGGACGGGCTTACAGGAGGCGCAAATATTGTCCCGGTCGGAGTCACCTGCTCTACGCGGCAGGTTAGGGGAGGAATATACGGAGATTACCGACCCAAGCATTCAGTCACGAGTTCGCGCTCGACACAATTTGAAGGTTGCGCCCCTTCAAGCTCTTGGCTTCCAGCACTTCGCTTATCGGCTTGAGGCGCTCCCGCCATATTCCGCGATTGCGAAATTCCCAATTGTCCTTATGATGTTCAGTAAAGAAGTGTTGGTATTCCCGAAACCTGCCCGTCTTGGCGTTGCTAACATTCTTTTGACCCATTCCACTCCAAGCACAATCGCGGAATGCTTGGGACTCGGCGTCAAGTTCTATTCAGTTTTTTCCGATGGAACTCTTTTGATCTCCTCCAACTACCGCAGCCCGCTCGTGCCGCCTTCCAACTCGCGGATAATCAAGAACCCGCATTGTCAGAACGCAGACGAAGCGTGGATAGCGCACAGGCAAAAGGCAGCAGAACTCGGAGCGCGGGGATTAACTGTGCGCAATCTGTCCTCATTCGCTGACTATGTCGAAATCGAGAGAATGAAATTAGGCATGGTGGCCGAAGCATGAGATCAGCATTTGTCTCGTTCTCTTCCGATCCGCCGTGATACCAAAACGAAAGCCAATCACAGCCGGGTATTGCGTGGGATGGTCAAAAAGTGCAACTGCACAAGCACAAACCGTATTGTCCGAAATGCTTTCTGGAACTGGGTGGTGTTTTCGAAAGCGCGGAGTCCTACGACCCGGAGGCACTGGCGACTTTTGCTGTTGAAGTCCTTGGGGAGAACCCCGAGGGCTCATTTGTCCGATTCACCAGACGCAAGAGGCGACTATTGAAGAGCGTAAGGCTTGATGGTTCGGTCTGAATGGTGCGTCTCATTGGGTATACCTGTGGGCCAGCATCGACTTCGGCGAAACAGGGGGCGAAAGGCCGCATAAATTGAAGTTATTTATTACACCCTTTTGAGACGGGGAGTTGGGAAGCTCGCAAGCGGATACTTTCACCCGTGCGCGGCAAGCGTCTGAATCCTTCGCGCTCATTACGACAGCAGCAAATGATCGACTTGCTGCCATTTTTCGGAAGTTTCGGCCCAACCAATACGGCAACCCAGCTAGTGCACTTGTGAATGCAGCTATCCGACGAATACCGTTCCTGTCGTACACCTCGACATCGAATCGCAAGAAACGGTGGACCGGGATTACGGAGGTAGCTGCCACGAACCTTCCGAGATGCCCTGAAAGCGTCGCGGCATAACTACCGAAAACAGGCATAGCGCTCAGGTTGCGGTCACTAAGTACAGTCGCGATTTATCACCAACCACCCTGCCGGTTCGGTTTGAAGCCGATTAATAGGTTTTGACAAGCTAGCATAGATAACGACGAACAGAATCAGCATTAAGAGCGATGCGAAATAGAACCAGCGCTGTCCACTCCTGCTTAACACGACCGGCAAGAAGTTGGACAAGATCGCCGAGACGCCCCAGATCGGTATCCGCGTGGAAAGCAAAAAGTGGATTTCCTTGACTGCGACTGCCTGAAGCGAGCGCGAAAGCGTGCGAATCTCGACAAGGCCTTTCCGCAATCAGGCTGTGCGCTATGGGTTCAATGAGATTTTCACCTAAGTATTTGCTCTTGCCACTAAGAGTATCCGACCACTTCTGCGAGTGAGCCAAGACTCAATCCTGCGACTACGACGCATCGAATCTGCATTGATTCGTTGGCGATCGCAGGGAGAATTTTATTTACGACGATGGCCGTACTTGAGAACATTACCTTCGATTTCCCTTTCTCTTTCAATCTTCCTGAGGCTTGCTCGGTATTGCCACCCTTCCCAGTTAACAATAATCTCGATCCAACGGTATTCATAATCGCAACTGAAACGTCGAAAACACACTATCCACTCACCAGAAAGCAACTAGATGCATGATCGCAATGTTCTGAATTCCTGGAAAGAGATCGCACGCTACATGGGACGGACGGTACGAACCCTGCAAAGGTGGGAGCAAGAATGTGAGCTTCCTATTCACCGCCCACGCGGGAGGAAACGAAGTGCAGTGTTCGCGCTGCCAGCGGAAATTGACGCCTGGCTTCGAGACTGTCCGGTCCAAGCTGACCGATCCAGTTCCGGCGAACGAGTTTCTCGAACTCCGGTCTCCGGGGCTCTATTGCTGAGGCAACGGGGATCCCGGCCTTAGCAACTTTATAAATACTTCGGCCTAAGGCGCGAAGGGAAATGGCTGTCCGCGAGCTGGTCGGCTCTCGATCTGGATTGTGTATTGAAGCGTGACATCATTAAACCTAGTCTTATAGTAGGCGCTCTCCGGCGCAGTGATTTGAAGGTTGGGCTTTCCGCCCGTGGTCACCGTGGCGGTGCCGCTGAGGCCCTGGGCGTCTCCCCAATCAGCACCAGTGAAGTTATTCGTGTTGGCAAACTTGAGCTGCTGGTTACCTGCTGAGATTGGGACGTTATGGGCAACCCACACTCCTCCTTCTAATTTCATCCGAATCGGTGTCCAGTTCGTGAATGCGCCGAACAGGAACATGTTGTCCTGATGAGGACCGTTGGCTTCGAAAGACTGCACTTGCGGCATAGCCGCACATATGGTCTTGTTCCCAGGCTGCTTTGCAACAACGAAAACCGTTCCGGGCTGCCCCGTGGCCTGTACCTGATTTGCCTGCGTGATGGCTGGCCCAAATGCAACTTCGAACTGCACAGGTAAACCTGAGCTCGCGGCTGCCGACACAGTCGGCGGGGGCTGATTGTACGCCCAGTCGCCGATCGGGTTGAAAGTGATTGACTGTGGAGTACAGGTGCTCGCCTCGTTGCTGAGCTTCAGGACGATACTCCCGTGCGGAGGAAGGTATACAGACACCGAGCTCATCTGACCCAGGTCGGCGTGCTGCCACAGGTCCCTAACGGTTGCGCTGCCTGGCACTCCAATATCGCTGAAGTTGACCGACCGTATAGTCGTATTCAGCTCACGGTTGAATAGACCGAGGATGGTGTCGCCGTTCGACGTTTTGCCACTCCAAATCTGGCTTGCCTGATTTGTCGGATTGTTAGTAAGCGGCTTTCCAACAAAATCGTCCTCATTCAACGCGAGCAGTTCCGGATTTTGATAAACCCACACGGAATTGCCGATCGTGTTGAATTGATCAGTGGGGCCGATCAGCCCTCCCGCGAGAACATGGGCGGAGATCGCCGTGCGCCTTTCGGAATCGGTGGCATACGTGTTCATTCGGATAAAGTCGCCGTCCAGGCGTACCCGATCTTGCCCAGAGAGGTACGACCAATACGTGAATCCATCCATCGCATTTGCCCATTGGGACCAGAAAGGAAATCGTTGGCCGCGATTTTTATCGCTGAATTTGTACCACTCTCCGTAATCGACGTCCTCGTCGACTCGGATACTATGCGCGTATTGGCGCTCGACCTGAGCTTCATTAAAAAGGTTGGCCATGGTGAGACCGAAATATACGCCGTATTGATCGCAAGCCTCGCGTATCCAGCGCATGGCTGTCACATAGTCTTGGTGTGAATGAGGTGGACCGACCCGCCCAAGGTAGTGATCAAACCCGGTCTCATACCAAGCCATAAAGTCGACCTTTATAAATTTGACTCCCATGTCGGCGTAGAACTTTACGTATCCCTTCACGTACTGCTCTGCTCCTGGCTTGTTGACATCTACCCATGTGAAAGCACTATTACTCGGCGAGCTACCGGTGAGACCGCAACTGTTAGCGGCCTTCGGGCTGGCGGTGTTTTGGGATGGGCCCGTAGCGGGCGGCGTTGGGGAGGTGCCGGAGTTCCCGGAATTATCGATAAGAGTGCTTACGTTGATATCTGTACCGACGATTTTCGTAGTGGTGTCAGTGGGAGGGACGTGAATCCAAAGAGGGTTGACGTATATGCCGAGTTGCATACCGCGAGACTGAAGGTAGGTGGACCACCATGCGTAGTCATGATGCCAGAACTTCGAGTGGGTCGTGCGATACCCGTTCTGGTTGAGCTTCTTAGTATCGCCCCACCCGTCAATCTGGATAATGTCGTAACCAAACGGCTTGAGATTCTTGTGCACCCAATCGATGTTGGCCTGGAGCGCGTATTCGGGAATGAAGTTGTAGCAAACCCCAAAATGCTGCAGGGTGATGTTGTACTCATACGTGCTCCAATAGCGTGGCGGCTTGTATGGGTCGGTTTGGGCAGTTTGGGCGACCACCGGCGAACCGGCAATCGCAATAAGGCAAATTGCGAAGAAGTTTTGCCAAGTAAGGTTCATACAATTCCTCCATTCGTGTACTTCATCTCGTTCTTATCTAGTTAGCTGCTTGGAACATTCGGTGGAGCATTCGTTGGACCCTGCGGCCCACTGCTGTTTCCTGCTACTCCCTGGATAACCAGCGTCTTTCCGGATAACGCGTTGAGATTGATTGTCAGCTTGCCGTCAGAGCCGACCGTTCCATCGCTTTGGTTGGCTACAATATCTAGGGCCGTTTTGCCAGCGAGTGAACTCGCCGGGATTCCAGGCGGAGTCTGCGTGAGGTCGACCTGCACCGAAGTGGAGCCGCTACGCCCGTAGTTCAAGGCCGTAACCGCAAGACCCGCAGAATTGGGAAGGGTCATCACCAGCGCGCAAACTGCTGGATTACCCGTTGGTGGTACGGCATTCATGGTCGCCTGGTTGATGTGGTACTGCTCGCGCGATGCGAGCATCTGCCTGATCTGGGTCGCGAATGAATTCGGATTCGTGAGCTGCTGTGGCACGGGACCGTAGAGTGTCGTAGCTTTGGGGATCCCGAGTACGGTCGACTTAACCGCGCTAGGATTCACGTTGATGAGGTCCACGGCCCCGCGGTTAATCCAGCGCCAATCGTCGGTGCTACCTCCACCATTGATGAGGTTAGCGACTGTATTTGGCGGGATCGGTAGCGCGCCGACCAAATCCCACGCCGAGATACCAAATACTCCCGGTATCATTGCGTTCGCGTGAGCGAGTAACAGGTGAGCGCGCTGGATAAGTGCTACCTGGTCCGGTGTGGCGTGATAGGGATCAATACCCATGGCTGCGGCGATGAACCCCGCGAATGTAGTTGCAACTCCGTCCTTCTGTGGACGATACAACTTGTTGTAAGGAGCGGCGCCCACAGTGGATTGCATTTGCTGCAACATCTGCTGCTTCAATTGCGCTCCGTTGTAGGTTTGGCCGTCCAATGTGATGCTCTGATGGGCACTTAGATTAATAAGTTGATAGGTGATCTCATCGTGATTTTGCAGATCATGAACCATCGTTCCGACTTGTACCCCTTGCTGCAGGAGGAAGGAGTGTTCCAGCCGTAAAGGCAGCACATTTCCAGTGATTAAGGGATGGAGAACTTCGGCACGAGTAAAGAAATCGTATGAGAGGTCCGGACCGTATTGCGTGTACTGCTTCAGTTGCTCGACGGGAACATTCAACTCTTGATAAGTCCAGCCGCCAAGCTTCCGTGCTATAAACGCGAGGTCGTTGGTGTTATCGACGGTTACGGGTGCCAGGTAAGTCTGGGCCATTGTGTCGTTCGTGTCCGGGTCGATTGCGGTGAACGGCGCGGCATCCAGCCGCAGGAATTTGGTGCCCCGATTGACAATGTGCTTCGCCATGTCGCCATATTGCGAGCGTGGGCCTGCAAAAGACGGATCCAGCCAATTCAGAGTCGGCTGTTCAGGTTTGAAGACGTGGAGATAGACCCATCGGCGATGGACGCCATCGACCCCGACCACTTCAGGAGTGGCGCTCCAGCCGCTCCAAGTTGCGGCAGCAGGATCGGCATCGGCGTCGTGAATGGTACCCGGGATATATCCCATGTTCCTGAGCTGCACGGCTGCGGGAATCGGAAGAAGTGCCTGACCCCATGGATCACTAACGGGCGGCAAGAGATTCCACAGGGACTTAGGTATGTCGGACATCACGTACATGCCGGGATAGTCTTTGTACGCACGCTCGGCGAGCCGGAAATCTGCGCCAAATCCAGTGTGCAGAGGCACCAAATCGCTCCCGATGATCCCCCCGTGATTGGCGGAGGTTTTTACCATCTGCGTGTATTCGGCCTCGGTTCCAAACTGCGGGTCTATATTCAGCGAGATGCGATCGAACCAGCCATCGATCGTAGGGGTGAATTTGGTTCCTGATATTCCCCCTGCGATTTGGATCGGGTTGGTGTGTTGAGCTGTGATTCCGACAGTCTGTAGAGTGCTCCAATACGGATCCGCGCCCCAGACACCCAGGACAGACTGGCCGGTCTTCGTAATGACTGAGGCAGGATAATAGAGGAACCAAACCGAAGCAGTCTGCACCAACTGCGACGTTTCTGGGTCATCGAAATGGTGCTGATACTGCACGCCCATGCCCGATATGGTGTTTGCCTCCTGGTCGGCCTGAAACAACATGGAGTTCTGTTCTAGGAAGTTAATGTAATTGGCGCTGTCTTGCGCGAAACTGAGCTGATGGCCAACAGCGCACAGAAGAAGAGCGGCAATCAGAGCGAGAAACCTGGAACGAAGCTTGCGAGTGGTCATTGTCCACATCCTTGTCGGAATGAAGTGACACGATAGATGGCGCGACTTGCGCGGCCGAGATGCGTCCGGCACAAGTAGTCACAAGTTGTCGCTCGATGTCGTTTGCCAGGACAGGGACCCGGATTTGCAGCTTCGGACGCTGCCGTGTTGTTCGATTACACTACCCACGGATCTGGAACTCGCGCCGGGGATCCAACCCGGATCTCTTCATTAGGACCGAAGCGTCATCATGCCTTAGACCACGCGAGCCTAACCTAATGTGGAGGGGATGCAGAGAATTGAACTCTGATCTCAAGGTTCGTAGCCTTGCGCCCTGATCCGTTGGACGACATCCTCACATTTGGAAGCGGCAGAGAGATTCGAACTCCCTCGTCCGAGGTAGAAGCTCGGCGCATTACTCCGTTATGCTATGCCGCCTCTGCTAACTAACTCTGGTGCGGGATGTGGGAATCGAACCCACTTCGTCTCGCTTAAAAGGCGAGTGCCTATTGACGAACGTCTGCTCGGCCCAAGAAATGCCTGCCGGATGGAGAAAGCCTCCCGCCAAACTTACAGGTCAAGAGTTCAGGCGGAAGGACCCGCTCACAACTCCGTCATTGGGTGTAAAGGAGATTTTTCGACACCTTAGTCGCCTTGATCACTTGCCTTCTGATCGCTAGGCCGTTTGGACTCCCATTTTGAGCCGTCCGCAAAGGACACTTCCTCAATGACCATCGGGTGTTTCCGAATGCCCTCGCAAAAATCACTATAAGCCGCAACACTCTCTTCGTGAGTGAGATAGCCTTTCGGCTTGATCTGGTACGGTCCACTAAAATCGACCGCGCCGGATTCGTCACCGATGCGCATCCAGAGCCCGATCACCTTCTTCGACGTCTTGTTTCGGAGCTTAAAATCTATGTTTCTAAGCGATGGGTACTGCCTGTCCATATACACATGCACGTCGGTTATCTCGATGGGAGATTGACGGCTGTTCCGAATTTCGATTTCCTCTTGGCGATCGCGGACGAAATCCGCATCCGTGTAATGGGCCTTCTCCCACTTGTCCTGCATATTTCGCTGCGGCGGTATGAAATACCACTGCCCTCGGTCACGGTATGCGGTGACTTGCGTCTGCTCCAACCACTCTTCGGAGGAGGTCTGAAATTTCGCTGTCCCTCTCAGATACCATGACAATTGTTCTGCTGCGACTCTGGGAACAACAGCTCCGGTAGGGAGCTCCATTTTTGTCGAGCAAGTGAAGGGATCGTGAATCGAGAAGTCGAAGTCCAAGATGCGAACCTCTTGCATTCTCAACACCAGACACTGCTTATACGAACTTGTGTAGAAGAAGTTGCCGTCTGCACATCCAAAGCGGCATCTGCCAAGCAACGCTGCTACCTCGTCCCAGTGTTCCTCAGCCTGTGCTGCAAGGAATGTCGAAAACCGTTCTTCGAGAGAGGATCGGAGATCCTCCGGGAGTATATGAGGTATAGGTAAGCAGGTGGAAATTTGGGCTGTCGCATAACTGCCGACGCAAAGTACTCCAACTAAAAAAAGCCGCTTAATCGGCATAAACGTGACTCAGCGAACATCATCGTACTTTCCAAGCCGATTCGCTAGATTACTGTCGATAACAGGCGTGGCTCTTGAAAACTCCTTACGGCAAAATTCGCAAAAATAAAATCGCGTGAGGATGCGCTACAAACGATCTTCTTCGGTAAGGTAGACATTTTCTATCGCTCAATTTCGGCTGTTTAAGACGGTAAGCGAGTTTTCCAACAGCCACAGGCGATTGCACTCACAACGCTGTCCGGCATTTCAGAAAACAACTGTTTTAGACGGTCAGGATAGCAAGATTTCTGTACCGCAGAATCAAGAACTGGCGCAATCAGGAAGGGGAAGATTTTTGGAACAGAGCCGCGCAAGCAACACAGATCACTCCTATATGCGGAACGCTGGTGCTCTTGTTCAGTTCGCGGTTGGCAATAAACTGAACCCAGAAAACAATAGGATCGTAATTGAGACTCACGAAGGCAACATCACCTTGATAAAGTTAGGCTCATCAAGTCGTTTTGCTCTGATCGGCAAGATCTATTGTTTGACGATGCATGCGGTGTCCGAGACAGAAGGCGAAGCCCAGGTATTGACCGAGCACATCGCCCTTCGACCGAATGCACTCCTGACAATCTATTTAAAAATGAAGCCCCCAGAAGCATACGAAACGCGTTCGTATGAGAGAGTGCATCCTTCGCTCATCCATCATCTTCTGCGAGGACGTGACATCCATTTCGTTATCATGGGTGTCGTTATCATGGGCGAGATTTCCCGCTCTGGTGCGCCAGTCAAATTATCGTTGGTACCCGATCGCGTAGACGGGTTTTTCGGCTACATTTTTACGCTTGAATTTTTCCAGTATTAATGGAAGTATCACAAAGCAGTAATCGGCTACTACCGCAAGTCCTTTGAGTTCAGCGCATGAGAGAATCCCACTCTCTCCGCCATATTATTTGAAAATAAACAGGTTAGCTGAAATCTTAAACCCACTCTCAGGACCCTCTTTCGTCGTTGGAATGAGTCACATGCAGTTTTGCAGGGTCCAGCTGCGTGCCGTTAAGGTTAAACCGACTGCTAAATCGATTCATACAAGCCGACTTATCGTTACTGATCGTGACTCAGAGAGTACATTGGAGATCATGCACTCATCGAGATCCGCCGATTCAGATTGCCGAGACGAAACAGCGCGATGGGTCAGGGCCGGGGGCTCGCGGTCGTCTCGGAGGCCCGCGCCAGTGCTTGCGTGTCGACATACTCACGGATGTTCGACACTTTGCCATTTCGAATGGTAATGGCGAAGACCCAATGGTCCTCGAACGTCCTATTCGTGGCTTTGATTCTCCCCCGAGCGAAGCCGACGACCAGAACCCGGTCTCCCTGCGCTATGAACTCGGGGGGTTCTGGGTACGAAGTTTCCACCGTTTCGTTAGCCTTCTGAACTAAGTTGTTCAGTCCAGCGTGCCCGCGGTGCGTGCCGGCCAGCGGCCAGTCCTCGCCCGGAATGATCCACTCAATATCTTCGGCAGACAACGCCAGCAGATCTTGCTTGTCGCGGCGGCCGAGTGCCGCAAGAAAATTCTTCACGATCTGGACA
>JAOAPF010000195.1 GCA_025462755.1 Edaphobacter sp. | reverse complement strand
TCATCGCTCACATCGCTCGGATAGCCAACCTGGCCCTTGTTCCCCATCCGCTCATACTGCGCGATGACAACAATAAAACCGGGCTGTTCTTACAGGTGGGAATTAAAGTCATTAACAGGCTCTAGGGTCAAGCTAGTCGGACGTCTGCCGGAAAAAGGTGTACGTTCGCTCATTTCCCAGGGGAAAGGCGACATCAAGGCACACTTATACATTTCGGAGCAAGGCAAGGCTTATCTGAAGGTATTAGACGAAGTACGTTTTTCGGATTGAGCTTCGGTTGACCGAGTGCCTGAGTGCGCCGCTTATCGCTTCACAGCGGATCTCAATGTCACCCCGGTGCAAGAAGCGAGTGTGACAATCCGATGAATCCTTACCTGAGGTGCTTTACACTAGCGACGGGGTTAGCATGACGACCTTACGGAACATCAAAAGCTCTACCGTCGAAGAACTCGTCAAACAGTATAAAAATGCGGCCTCGATGCACGGTGAAGGCCGAAAACAAGGCGATCTGAAGGTGACCAATCGGGCCGCTGATACAGTTGCTTCCGTATATCGAGAATTACGCCGTAGAGGCGGCGACGTACGCCCAGCGATTCTTCCGTTACTCCTCTCGGATCACCCAGGCATTCGTGGCTGGGCAGCCGCACACGCGCTGGAATTCGCACTCGAACAGGGACCGCCAATATTGGAGTCTTTGGCCAAAGAAAACGGACTCATAGGGCTTGGTGCCCTCATGACCTTGAAGGTTTGGCGCGAAGGAAACCTTCGATTCCCGTAGCAACGGTCCTTACCTGACGCTTACGACGCTTCATTATCCGGCGTTCCTTCCACCAGGACGTATCGTTGCAGAATCATTCCAAGATACTTCAGGCCGCGCCTACGCAATTAGAGTCGCTGACCCGGAGAGCCTACAGTCCCAGCTTGTCGTTTACGGCGATCTCGATATCCTGCTCCGACCCCAGATAGTGTTCGGTGGTCTGGATCGACGAGTGCCCGAGCAGGAACTTGATCTGCTCCAGATCCCCGCTGTTCTTACGGCAGAGCTTGGGGTTTGAGGCGCAGTGGAACGGAAAACCGGGTTAAGGATCGTCTTGATGACTCAGGTTACAGCCAACCTCAACAGCGCTGACACCGGGCGAGATGAGAATCTTGATGCCGCGATGCTGTTACGGTTGGGGAATTGGCCTCGCTGCTTGAATTGGTTTGGGAATCTCGGTGCGAGTCTTGATAAACTGACAATGAGTGAAAGACCGCCTTACAACGCACTATCGCGATCAAGATAACCTCGATAGTGCGCTCACCCAAGGCGGACTCGCCTTGGATGTCCTTTCGAATGCGTCGACTCATCTCAACGTTGAGATTGGATTCAGGCATACACCATCTGCTCGCGTGTTGAGCGTCTTGGGAGATCCTGCGCGAGTCGCTCGCGGATCACGACAAATATCTCGCGACGATGGCGGATTTCTCGGCGTTCTCTTCCAGCGAATGGGCTGCACACTCTGCAGTCAACGAGGGCAGCAACAGGTGATTAGTCCTGGAGAAATCACCGTGTGGCACGGTAGACAGGTCCTCGACTTTCGAATGCCGGAACGATTCCATAAGTTGTGTTTAATCGTACCTATCGTGCGGTTCGAGGGCTTGCTGCCAGATTCCGAACTCTATGTCGGAACTCATTTCAAGGCAGGCACAAATCTGGCCAAGCTACTTGGTGCCTGTCTTAGAACTCTTGCCGATAACGTGCTCACAAGTGATGAAGAACCTTGCGATGCGGCCCTGGAGGTCACGCTAGATATGCTCGGTGCAGCGCTGACAAAGAACAAGGAATCGCTGGACGAAAATCCTAGGACGAGCTTATTCGAGCGCATTCGGGTATTCATCGAAAAAAGACTCGATGATACGGATTTGTCTCCCTCCATGATTGCCCGGGCACACAGCATTTCGGTTCGATATTTGCATCTGCTTTTCAGCCAACGTGGTGTAACCGTTGGAGGATGGGTTCGGTCGCGCCGTCTTGCGCAGTGCCGAGTTGCACTGACTGACGTTCGGAAGGACCGGACGATTACCGAAATTGCGCTGAAATGGGGATTCAGCGATGCTGCCCATTTCAGCCGTTCGTTCAAGGCTGCCTTCGGCATCTCTCCAAATGCTTTCCGTCGCGCGAAGCATTTACCCTCGCGCGAGTCAATTCTTGATGTTTGAATAGCGGCTCCATTCACGTTGACAAGGGCATTCTCAGATCGAGACGTCCGTGCACAGTTTTTCAAGAAACACTGCGTTCCTACACAAGAAAGCACGCTTCACGGAGGGTAGGCTCTGTTGTAGCAACTCAGTGGGACCAGCCGACTGGCCCCTTGCTGAGCATTCGTAACAGGGCGACGGCTTGATTTTGAAGCAACGTGAATAATGATGGGCCTTCATCTTTCGACTCATGCAATCAGAATCTGACGCGCCGCATAGCCACGACATAGAGCTACAACGGCGTTTCGTTTGGGGTCAACACCGAACCTCAAAAGGCAGCGTCGCAGGTTAGCCAAAGGAGCAAACATGTCTTCTGAAAATACAACCATAATCGATCGCATCTACGAGACGTTTGAAACAAGAGACTTCGCCACATTCTTCAACCTGATGTCACCCGACATCCATATCACACAATGTCCTGAGGTTCCATGGGGTGGTTTCTTCCATGGACTTGAGGAGGCAAAGGTCTTCTTCGGAAAAGTAAACACGTATTTAGAGGACCATGTGGCCATCGAACGCGTTATCGATGGCAGCGACCGTATCGCGGTCATAGGACGAGGTCACGGCACCATCAAGAGCACCGGTCGCGGCTTCGATGTGCCCATCATGCACCTCTGGGGATTCCAGGATGGACTCGCCACCCGACTGGAGATTGTTCTCGACGTTCCGGCCATGCAGGCTGCGCTCGCGTCGTAGCACAAGGTTCGCAGTGTGCTCTTGTCCTTTTCGGCATAACGCATATAGCGTCCCAAAAGCACCGCTTGATAAATCAGTTGTAAAGAAAAATGGAGGAACCATCATGGGAAAACTTGAAGGAAAGATTGCCGTTATCACGGGAGGCAGTGGTGGGCTCGGTCTCGCTGCAGCCGAACGGTTTGTGACAGAGGGCGCTTACGTTTTCATCACCGGGCGACGCCAAGCCGAACTGGACGCAGCGGCGAAGTTGATCGGAAGAAACGTGACCGCAGTACAGGGTGACGTCGGTAAGTTGGAGGATCTTGATCGCCTGTACGCAGTCGTCAGAGAGCAGAAAGGCCATGTGGACATCGTGTTCGCTAATGCCGGCGCTGGTGCCGTCGTTCCACTGGAGCAGATTACAGAGGAGCACTTCGACCACATGTTCAACACGGATGTGAAAGGGACGCTCTTTACAGTTCAGAAGGCGCTACCGTTGATGGCGGGAGGTGGATCCATCGTGATCAATGGGTCAATGGTTTCGGTCAAGGGTATTGCTGGCCTGAGTACGCTGGCCGCCAGCAAAGCAGCGCTGCGTTCCTTCGCACGAACTTGGCCCGTAGAATTAAAAGGCCGAAATATCCGTGTCAACGTCATTAGCCCAGGCACTGTCATCACACCGGGATACAAAACTCAGTTTGGCTTCACCGATGAGCAGATCGGGCATATGAGATCGCACACTGCTGAGATTGCTCCTCTTGGCCGCGCAGGAACACCCGAAGAGATTGCATCCGCCGTCGTCTTCCTCGCTTCAGAGGACAGCAGCTATATCACAGGCATTGAACTTTTTGTCGACGGAGGAACAGCACAGATTTGATCATCATGCAATCGAGCGTTGCACGGGTCACTGGCTTAAAGTAAACGCAGGACCTAGATCGAGCCTTTGCGGCCAAGATAGATAGCCAAATTGGCGATGGACAATTAACATCGGCTTTCGCACTTCTTGGCCTCACGGTTTAGAGTTGGTCAATTGATGTATACCCAACTTGGCCACCACCTATGAAAATCGCTCGCATCTACCTGCGCGTCAGCACCGACGCTTTTCGCACCCTCCAGTTTGGTTTCCCCGAGCAAACGCTGCCACACCGGGTCTCCTGCTGTGTAGACCAAGTGATCAAACGGGCCCATCTTTCCAAAAAGCGCCTCTACAGCCGTCTCATCAGAAAGATTCGCAACATAACCTTCAGCCCCCCTGCCAAGCAGCGTCAATGCGGCGTCCACCCGGCTCTGCTTACTCGATACCACCACAACAGCTGAACCCTCAGCCTTTGCTGTTTCGGCAACGGCAAGACCGATCCCTGAGGTACCGCCGAGGATGAGAACGCGCTTGCCTTTAAGTGTCAATTTGTGTGCTCCGTTTGATTTTTTGGTGGAAGTACTATTTTGCGGTAAGTCCTCCGTTGTTTGTTCGAGCACGCTGAAGCGGCATTTATTCCAAATGTCGGGCACTCTCCAATTAAGAATCTGAGGGCCGAGAACATAACTTCGCGTCGCATTCCGTCGCGGTCTCCAACGTTAGCGTTCGATTTATGACGTTTGGTGTAATGGGATGGTCCGTCGCCTTGCCGGATCAGTTGTGGAACGATTTTAAGGCGAGCGAAGGAGGCTCTCCCATGACAACGCACATTTGCGGCATCGATATAGGAAAGACCGTTTTTCACTTGGTTGGCCTGAGCAAGGAAGGTTACATCATCGTCAAAAAGCGCTTCACTCGCAAGCA
>JAOAPF010000349.1 GCA_025462755.1 Edaphobacter sp. | reverse complement strand
TTTATCGGCGGAGCACAGTGACGGTTCAGCGGAAGCAAGGAATTTTTCAAGTGACCGCTGCCATATCCGAACTCGGCACAAGTCGTGCGGCCTGGAATTCTAAATGCTAAGGAGAAGACACGATCGGAATTGCTAAAGCGAGCGTGGCAGGCTTTGTGCGACCTCGTGGAACGAATATGGAGAGCGTATCGGACAGATGAAAGAACGCAGCGCATGTGAATAAAGCCGAGTTCGCGGCAAAACGCGGTGGACGTTTCGCGAGGAGAGGCTGCGATAGCAAGACCCGGACCGCGGTGCCTGCCACTCAGAAGCCTCTACATCCTTGTCAGTTAGATACCAGAGATTCAACCTACAAGTCTCGGCGCGAAGCCGGCGGGAAGATCGTCGCGCCGACAAGTCCGGAATGGATGAAAACTCAGAAGATTTCCTGAACGGTAAACAAAACCGACCGTTCGTCGATAAAGTCAATGACCCAGCTTTGACGTGATCATGAGAAAATTTATTGCCATTTATGCCTTGATAGGTTCCAGCTTGTTCTCCCTGGCGCAAACCGTGGCCGAGCCGCATGGTGAAGGTTCGGTAGTTTTCTATTCGCCTGGAGGGAAATGGCAAAAGGCCGTTATTACCGACCAGTTGACTGGGGAATCTAGTACAGCTTACTCGCTCGATGCGGAGACTTCAGCGCGCGACCTCGAACAAATGAGGCATCCGAGGATCGCGTTTTCTTGTCAAAAATCAGGTGAGTTTGACCGCGTTCAGATCCGCACCGGAACCGTCATCGCGAACCAGTCTGACAGTATTTCTGAATTCTCCTCCCCTGGCCGGGCGCGTCTGTCGACCCATAGTGAACACCAGAGAGCGCGGAGGCGGACTGCAGACATTGCGAAGAATGGTTCAGATTTTCTTGCCGATAAGGGAATCATCTTTGACTTTGTGACACACAAGAAATTTGTAATCAGATATGCGTCTGCCTCCGGAGATGCGATCACGGACGAATACCTAACCAATGGTTTATCAATGGAGTCACTTAGAGCTGATTGTCCCGCTCTTTTCAAAAGGAAATAGAACGCTTCGCGATCCGCTTTAGTCACCCGGAGAACCAACTGTGCGAGTGGGGCAGAGTGTGTTGCTATTTACGTTTGTATTTCCCGGCCGTTTCCAAAAGGGGCTTGCGTCCTCACTACACTATGAAATTCAATTTCCTCACTGAAACGCGGATTTGAACAGACCTGAGGGTACATGCCCAAGAATGAAACACATTTTAGTGCCTGATTCTATCGGGCCGATGAGACAGACGTGAGGTCAAGCCATGCAATCTTCAGCCTTCTTATTCTCAACAGATAAAGTACGTCTGAGCAAATCAGCCGCTATAGTGGGGGCCGTTCTTCTCAGCACTTATGTCGTTGTTGGCTGCGGAAGCAGTGTCGCAAATCAGCCGGGGCAAAACGTGAGCCCCACGGGACCTTCAAGCGGTACTGGCACGGTTGTACAAGCAAGCCAGGCAGCCGTTCCGGTCAATGGCACCGACATCTTTTCCGTAACTCGAGGAGGTGCGACCGTTACTGGTGGGCAGTGGGTTGTACTAGGTGGATCAGCAAATGGCACAATCGATTCAAACGGACTATTCCACGCGCCTGCATCTGTACCATCTCCAGCCAACGTTTCTGTCGATTACATTTTATCCGGCCAAGCGTATACAGGGACGGTGACTGTCATGAGCGCGGCAACCCCCACTTCTGCGCCCGCGATTCAATCTATCCTGCCAAACATCGTGCAGACACTTTCGACGTCGATTCAAATTAAGGGCAGCGGTTTTGTTCCAAGCTCTGTTGTGACTCTCAACTCAACACCAATTCACACAACCTATGTGGATGCTCAACATTTAGAGGCTGTAATCGCGTTACAGAATCCGATAAGTGCCACTCTGCAAGTAAGGGTTTGGAACCCCAATAGCGGGGATGCAAGCGGAGCCGCGACAATGACGGCGGTATTCCCCAGTATTACCGTCCAGCCGGCCTCGGTTGCGGTCGGAAACGTAAGTCTCACGATTCATGGCTCACAGTTCTCTTCGGACGACGTGGTGTTTATGGACGGTAGGGCTCTGACAACTGTGGTCAACTCGCCAACCGAAATAACTGCGAGCGGATTTCTTAAACCTTGGGCAGTGGGATCTGTTACGATCGAGGTCGCCAGCAATAGTGGCATGACACCGGTAGCCGCACAGTTAGTGCCGATTACACCAACAGCCGTGACCTATGACGCCGCGGCGCGGTTTGCGACACAAGCAGCTATGGGACCGCGGCCGGATGTCGTGCAGCACATCCAGCAGGTCGGTTTTGATCAATTTATCACAGAACAATTTCAGCAGCCGACGGTAGCTTATCCCTCGGATGGCAATCCGCGTGTCTTCGTAACCGCAACCATCACGGGAAATTCGCTTCTACGGCAAAGAGTAGCTCTCGGGCTGCAATCTTTCCTCGTATCCCAAAACGAAAATTTTCCACCCTCAGCCATTTTTTACGAGACCAAATTAGAGGCGGACGCTAACGCCAACTTCAGGACACTTCTGGCCGACATTGTATCCGACCCTAATATCACAAATTATTTGAATTTATTGGGCAATCAAGCAGTTAATAACGGTAGCCTCGTTCAGCCTAATCAAAACTTCGCCCGAGAGCTAATGCAACTCTTCACCCTCGGGCCAATGATGCTAAATGATGACGGAACCGTACAAACGGATCGCAGTGGGAACCCGATTCCAGCCTATACTCAGAGCACCGTCATAGATCTGACGCGAGCTCTAACGGGTTGGGAATCTCCGATAGAAGTCAATCCGGCCGACACTGCATGGGGCGTCGATTTCTCTCAGCCGATCGCTCCCAACGAGAGCACCCACGATCACAATGCCAAACTGCTGTTTGGATCGGTGAGATTGCCTGCAGGCCAAAGCATTATTCAGGATCGCGACATGGCTCTCGACGCGATATTCCATCACCCCAACCTGCCTCCATTTATTTCACACCTTCTGATTCAACGACTGGTTACGAGTAATCCGTCCCCGGCCTATATTCAGCGCATGTCTGCTGTATTCAAGGATGATGGGACCGGAGTGCGTGGAAATATGGATGCCCTGGTGCGGGCAATTCTTCTCGATCCGGAGGCTAGGCAGGGAGACACTCAACCATCTGCTAACGACGGATTTCTTCAGGAGCCGCTACTCTTTCAGACATTTGCTATGAGTACACTTCAAAGTGGGGGCACTGATGATCAGGGAAACTATCTAGCTAGATCACTGGGAGAACCTTGGTGGAATTCCCCGACAGTGTTCGGATATTACAGCCCTTCCTATAACATTCCTGGAACGACCATTAACAGTCCTGAATTTATGCTTTGGAACAACGTATCAGTCGTACAGAGAAGCGAGGCGCTTTGGGGAATTGTAACTGGAACATTACCCGGTTTTACCCAATACTCAAGCTCGTCCTGGCTCTTTAATAACTTCACAACCGTCCCAGAAATGGTGGAAGCGCTCAATCATCTCCTCTATCACGGACAAATGACTCAGCAGCAACAGGATGCTATTACCGGCTATTGCTCTCAACTCAATCCTTTCGATACCACGCTGCAACTACAGTCCGCAATCTTCCTGGCACTCAATGGCGATTCTTACAACGTATCTCATTAGGGGAGCAACACATGATTTCAAGACGTATGTTTATGAACATTGCTGCAAAGTCAGGTTTATCCGCTGCGACGGCGCCATTGTGGTTCAGCGAGATTAGTTCACGTGCCTTTGCACAAACAACAGACACTTACAAGGCGATCGTGGTCATCACAATGAATGGCGGAAACGATGGCAATAACATGATCATTCCGTTGGACGATGCCGAATATGGTCAATATTCGGCTCTACGGGGCGCGATAGCAATACCCCAATCGGCCTGCCTGCCCTTAACCGGGAACGGGCGATCATTTGGATTTCACCCATCTCTAGAAAACCTAGCCGCCATCTACAATGGTGGAGATGCACTGGTAGTTGCCAACATAGGTCCTCTGGCTGCACCGGTCACAAAAGCACAACTCTTGCAATCACCAAACCTTGCCCCTCAGGCCTTGCTGTCTCATCCAGCCGGAATTGCGCAATGGGAGAGCGCAAGCGCTGTTGCTTGGCCGACAACAGGCTGGGGGGGGCGGATCGCGGACCTTATTGCTTCACAGTCCGGTTCTCTGCCTCCCATTTTCGAAAGTGGCCTTGCCAGCACCTTCTCGATTGGCAGGTCGGTTCAAGGGATCGTTCTGCAAAACGGTTCGACGTCTTTTACACCGCTGCCCGCCGGAATCGATCAAGCAATTCTTTCCATCGCTCAAAATGACAGTAAATCTCAAAACAATTTAGTGTCCCAAGCGGCCCAACTCAGGGTCCAAGCAATGAATCAGCAGGTGCTATTATCACAGGCCACTAACGCCGGGGCTACTTTGAAGACTCCGTTTCCCCAATCTGGCTTCGGCAAGGGACTGCAAACAATTGCGAGTACGATCAACGGACGATCGGTGATTGGTGCGTCGCGGCAGATCTTCTACCTTCAACAAGGCCAATACGATACTCACCAGAACCAACCATCTTTGCACAGCGGCTTCTTGTCCGAGTTGGATACTGGAGTGGGAGCCTTCATGACGGCATTGCGGGAGATGGGTCTAGAAAAGAACGTTTTAGTAACTACGCACTCAGACTTCAATCGGACGTACACCTCAAACATTACACGGGGCAGTGACCATGCATGGGGCAACCATCAACTTATCCTGGGCGGAGGGATAAGGGGGGGGCGCATAATAGGCTCAATTCCTGAGCCCGAACTTAACGGTAGTTTAGATTTCAATGGTTACGGAACTTGGATACCAGATCTGTCTGTCACTCAAATGGCAGCAAGTATTGGTACGTGGATGGGACTGTCGAGTGGTCAAGTCGCAAGTGTATTTCCCGATCTATCCAAATTTTCTCAAGGGGCAATTATGTTAGGCTGACGGACTCCATCCTTGCACCGGAGATGGTGGTTGGATTCCGGCACTGGTTCGGGACGCACCGATTCCGGTACCCAAGCTCAGTATCCCGAGTCCGGGACTGTTAGTCTTTCGCCCGCTGGTCTTCTCGGTGAGATGGAGCCCTCTGCCGGAAGCTCGGCAATGCATGGAAAGCCGCATGTACGATGAACCGAACTTGCAAGTTGAGTAGTGGGCCGACGGAATTTGACGGCCCAGCTTTTTCGTTCCTCCCGTCCCGACCGGATCATTGTGGCGAGATATGGGACCACTGCGGCTATGATGTGTTGCAGGCGATGAAAACCGAGCATGGGGGAACACTTTCCACGATCCGCGCCAAATCGGCTTGGGACGCCTGGAGTCGATTGTCTGATTTAGCCCTGAGCGCGCGAGCCAATTTTGAACCACGCTTTTACCTGCCCCAGTGTGCCGGGCGAGAAAGCGCTAGGGATTAACGTCTCTCAATCTCATCGAACCCATTCAAGAGCTCGCACCGCGATCAGGTGCTAAGGCATGTGGGCTGGAAGAAAGCCCTCGAGAGCTTTGAGAAACTACTGAAGCAGTAAGCTTGGAACGTCATGAAATCAGATTGAAAGCCAAGACTCGGTACGCGCAGTATCAGTGGAAAGACTCGAATCGGGGAAACCGAAGTCGAAAATGCGAGAGCAATGTCCTCCGTCGCTTAATTCTTCGGAGTAGCGGCCCGGGACGATTGCTTTCGAGTTGTCTGATGCATATTCGATTCCAATGGAAAGTATTCAGGAGACGTTCAATTCGCCTCTTGAGCCCAACGGGCGAGCTGGTCCGATGTGCTGATTCGGCCGGCGAACAGGTTGTCAAACAAGTCTCGGGTGCGGAGCGCGGCGAACCGGGTATCGATCCGCGAAGGCCTGTTCTGGTGCGCCAGCTTGACGATGTAGGCAGGGCGATCATCGAATTGGCCGCCCTCGGTTGCTGCGCGTTCTTCCGGGGACAAGCCCGCCACCCCGGATGTCCGCCAGGAGTGGTCGCCCATGAGGACAAGCGTGGTGCGGTCCCAGGTTCCGTCCTCCTCCAGTTCCTTCCTCACATGGGCGAGGTAGTTGTCGCACAGGGCGAGGTTGTCGAGGTAACTGGGATTGGGGGCGGAGAAGCTGGCGGTGCGCCGGTTGTAGATGCCTGGCATGTGTGGGATCGGCATGTGCAGCAGGACGAAGGTTGCGGAGGGGTCCTTGAGCAGCTTGTCTCCGGCTGCGAGAAGCTCCCAATAGTCCAGTTGATGAAAGTAAGTGGAGTCCGGCGAAGGGCTTTGCCACGGGATCATCTTCAGCACGTTGAGGGCGGGACTCTCGGCATTCGAGATGGCGCTTTGACTGGAATACATGCCGCCGCGCAGCTCGCTGTGGCTGGTCCAAAAGCAGTGGTCGAGTACCTCGGACAAGATGCGGCAGTAGGGGTTCCACCAGCCTGCGACGGCGGTGTGGTAGCCAGCGTTGAGGGCGTCCTGGAAGACGGTCTGGCGAGCGGCGAAAGGATGCCATGCCCCGTTGGAGGCGCTCCTGACCAGTAGCGGAAAGCCCGCAGCGGGGGCGCCCATTCTATCGAGGGGCTGTCCGGTCATGAGCGAGGGAAGAACGATGTCGGTCCAATAACCGGCGGGTACGGTGTGGGTAAATACAGTTGCGGTGGAGGCGAACTTGTCGAAGGCAGGCAGTTCGAGTCCGGGGTAGCGGTGTTCGTAAACCTGGCGGTAGGAGAGTTCGTCGAGAACGATCCAGAGTACACGGCCGTGGGTGGTGGACGCGGCTGCCGATTGGTGCAGCGGTCTGGGCGTGTCGAGCCGCCTCGACTGCCAGCCGGACCAGAGGATCTGCGCCAGGATGAGGGCGCCGTTGAGGGCTACAAAGCCGAGCATCACCGTCGCGAGCCGCTTACCGTGATGAAGAAGAGCAAGTGCGCGGGAGCGCATTGCCAGCAGTATGGCGCCGGCGATAAATAACCAGGCGAGAAATACCGCATTGGCGGTGTGGGACATATGACCGTAGGTGAGAGAGAAGCAATCCTGCATCAACATCCAGGGCAGGGAGCCCCCCAGGACGGTCCATAGGAAGACATTGAGCCAGCGGAAGCGGAATCCTTCGGCGAGAAGTAGCGCGAGAACGATCCACACGGCGGCAAAGTTCAGCAGCACTGGGACGATCAGGGCGCTCGACGGACCGCAAAAATGGTAAAGCTCATGGTGCAGCGGTGAGACGAGCGGCGCCAGCAGGGTGAGGACGATGATCGTAGTTGCGCCGAATGCAGTAACAGCCGGGTGCTCCAATCCTTTCAATCTAGCTCCTTGGTAAGGGAAAGGGTGAGTGAGTCGAAACCGAAACTCCACAGTTTTGAGTAACACACTATCGTAACAATAGTGGGTTACCTTGCCATGAACGATACACTCGGCTATCAATAGCGTCTATCTTCACGACGCAAGTTAGGAGGAACCTAGGCCCAAAATGGGACAACTACGCTCGATTACGCTTATTTATCATAAACTTACGGCCTATCCGGAGACTCGAAATCCGCCGACCCTTGCGATCGTGCGCAAAACAACCGGGGACATCTTCTACGAGAGCTTGGATTCACCAATGGTCTTGTTTGAGTTCAGGGACTACGGAACAGAAGCGGTTGGTAAAGAGGCAACGAATCAGATGCGGAACTATTTCTCCGAGCCCATGGAAACCTCGCTGCGTATGCTCGCAGAGATTGCCTCACAACGGGGCGCATATAAAACGCAACACGGCTTATAGCGTCGAGCGAAAGGTAATCCTCTCCGTCACCCAGCATAATCCTATCGAGATGTTGTACAACCTGGAGGAAGGCATCCTGCGTGAGTTGGAGACGTTTCTCCTGGAGTTGGGGGCGGGCCCATGGGCACGCCATTGCGCGCTCTATCGAGCGGCGGTCGGAAGAGGTGCTGCAAGTGGGACATGGGTCGCTGTATCCGGCGCTGCAGCGACTGTTGCAATCGGAAATGATTGCGGCGAACGACGGAGTTTCGGAAAACAACCGCAAGGCGCGCTTCTACCGGCTGACGGCTAAGGGACGAAAGCAGTTGTATGCGGAGACCTCGAAGTGGCACAGGCTATCGAGCGCGATAGCGCGGATTCTTGCGCCGATGGCGGAAGAGAAGTTGTAGCGGGGAGGGTTCGAGGATGTTTGGCTGGAGGCGCCGCAGGAAGCAGTTGCTTGAGGAATTCGAAGCGCACATCGACCTGGAGATGCAGGAGAACCTTGCGGCGGGGATGCCGTTCGAGGAGGCGCGGAGAGCGGCTAAAAAGAAGTTCGGCAATCCGCTGACTGCAGCCGAGGAGTCGCGCGAAGTGTGGGGCGGGGTGTGGCTGGAGAGGCTGACGCAGGATGTGCGTTATGCGATGCGCAGCCTGTGCGGAGTTCCGGCGTACTCGATGACTCTGGTGGCGACCCTGGCGCTGGGGCTGGGATCGGTGACGGCGATGCTGGCCATCGTGGAGTCGATCCTAATGCGGCCGGTGGCGCTACCGCATCCGGAGGAACTGGCGCAGATCTACGCGGAGGGTGGAGCGAGCGGAATGTCGGCTTTGCCGCAGGCTCTCTCGTATCCTGCGATCCAGGCGCTTCGGCGCAATGCTGACTCGTTTGTGGAGGTGGGTGGATACAACACCATGGTGCGTCCGGTGCGCACGAAGGACGACACGCGAATTACGCTGCTGGTAGAGGTGACGCCGGAGTTTTTTCCGATGCTGGGCGTCGCGGCGAGGCTGGGCCGTGTGATCGGACCGAAAGACCTAGGGGGCCAGGGCTTGATGGTGAGCGACGAGTTCTGGCGCGAACGTATGCATGCGGACCCGCACGTCGTCGGGGCGACGCTGATGATCTTGGGACAGCTGCGAACGGTGGTGGGTGTTCTGCCGGCGGGAGTGCATGTGCCGCTGGGTACGGCGGCGGCTGCGGTGTATCTGCCGATCGTGTTGAAGCCTTCGGGGGAGGACGAGTTCGGCATCGAGTCGGCGGCGACGATTGCGAGGCTGAAGCCGGGGGTGACGAGGCAGCAGGCATTGGCGGATGCGGACAGCGTCTTTGCTCACACGGAGAGGAAGCACGCGGAGCAATCGCGGCACTTGGCGATACGGTCGTACCGCAGTTTGATTGTGAATGAGATGCAACGCCCGCTACTGGCTCTGCTGGGAGGCGTCGGCGTTCTGCTGCTGATTGCGTGTGCGAATGCGGCGAATCTGCAAATCGGTCGCGCGGCGAATCGTATGGCGGAGATGTCGGTGCGGTCGGCACTGGGCGCGAGCTTCGGCAGACTGCTGCAACAGCTAGTCACGGAAAGCGTGCTGCTGTCGCTGGCAGGAGCGGCGCTGGGCGGCGGGCTGGCGTATGCGGCGGTCGCGCTGGTGCGGCACACCTATGGCTCGGAGTTTCCGCGGTTCGACGAGCTGGCGGTGAGACCGATGGTGATTGTCGCCACGGGGGTACTGGCGGTGTTGGTGGGCTTGGCCGCAACGATTGCTCCGATGGCGGCGATTCGAAGGCAGATTACATTGCAGTTTGCATCGAAGAATGTCACGCGGCGGTCGCGTATGCCGGGTATTCTGGTGGCGCTGCAGGTTGCGTTGACGTGCGTGCTGCTGGTTGTGAGCGGCTTGTTCGTGCGGACGTTGCAGTCGCTCGAGAACGTTAGGCTCGGGTTCGATCCGCGAGGCGTGACGACACTGGTCGCGATGCCGGAGAATCAGAAGCAGGATCCGATACACTCGCGGACGATGGAGACGCAACTGCTGCATCGCTTTGAGGTGCTGCCGGGAGTGCAGTCGGTGACGATGCAGACCGAGATTCCTTTCTCGACCTACAACATGGTGCTGGACGGGACGACGGAGACTGCGGGACGGCCGTTCCAGTCGGGTGATAACGCGTTGTACAGCCTGGTGAGCACGAACTTTGTGCGCACGAGCGGGATTAGTCTGCTTGCTGGGCGTGGCTTCGAACAAACGGACGAGGGCAGCGCT
This sequence comes from Edaphobacter sp., assembly GCA_025462755.1. GTDB lineage: Bacteria > Acidobacteriota > Terriglobia > Terriglobales > Acidobacteriaceae > Edaphobacter. Next base: position 12,952 of record JAOAPF010000349.1, on the reverse strand, counting down.
TCCATTGTGGCGCTGGTGAATCTGGCGTTCGTGAAGAGGTATCTGAGTGGCCGCGATGCGATTGGAGCGAGCCTAAAGTTTCATCGCGAGAAGGGTGAGACCGATGCCGATCTACCGTTCGCGCAGACGATGACGGTGGTGGGCGTGGTGGAGAACGAGGTGCAGGGAGGAGACCTGGGTGCGCCCTACAACCCCATGGTGTACCTCGATAACCTGCAGCTTCCGGCGAGTTCGTTCCTGACACAGGTCTTCACGATGGCGGCACAGTATGCGGTGCGATCGACGCTGCCCCCGGAGGTTGTGGCGGCAGAGCTGCGGGCCTCGCTACACAGGGACGCGCCGGGCATGGCGGAGATGAGCCTGCAGTTGATGGAGGTCGGGATTGAGAAGTCGCTGGGCCAGCGGAGGCTTGCGCTCAGGCTGGTGGCGGGCTTCGGCGCCGCCGCTCTGGTGCTGTCGGCGGTGGGCATCTACGGCGTACTAACGTACTCGGTGGCAAGAAGGAGAAGAGAGATCGGAATCCGCATGACGTTGGGATCGACCCGGCCGGAGGCGGCGGCGCTGGTGATACGGCAGGCCGGAGCGATGGTGCTGCTGGGTCTGCTGCCGGGGTTAGCGGGAGCATGGGCGGCAGGGTTCGCGGTGAGGGGATTTCTCTATGGCGTGAGGCCGCTGGATGGAGTGACGCTAGTCACCGTCGGAGTTGTGCTGCTCGTGGTTGCGGGATGCGCCGCGAGTGTTCCGGCGATGCGGGCGGCGATGGTGGATCCGATAGAGGCTTTGCGGACGGAGTAAGAGGATATCCATCATCTGGTCGGGCTCGAGACCACGATCGGTGATCATGGACTACCGTTCTTCCTTGCCGAAATAGTGTGCCGGCTCAACCGGTCGATGCAACACTAATCTAGTCAGCTGATCCACAAATGCTTACACGGAAGAATCGATCTGTTTGGCTGATGTGGCCAAACCTAGCCAGGATAAGGTTCCAGCTGATCTAACCCTAGCCAGCGCTTTTAGATTTTGTTTTCAATGAATGTGGGTCTGACCTGAGTGTTGCGTCGACCCATTGAGACCACCTGACTTTGCAGGCAACTCGGAGAACCCGCATCCTGCTCAATCAGGACCGCACGAGGCTACGCTCGCCATGATCGCGTAGGCGATTAGATTAGCGCTGGTCGATGAGGCGGACGGTTTCGAGGAACAGGTCGGAGGATATCTGGAGAGATTGGGGGCTGATTTTGTCGGTGGTGTCCTGGGCAGTGTGGTGAAAGGCGTAGTCGCCGGTGCGGGAATCCATGGGACCGTAGCTGGCGTCGATGACGTCGAGGGATGGGACGCCGCGTTTGAGGAAGGGGACGTATCACGTGACTCGCGAGCTTCCGGCGCCCATGCAGGAGGAGCTCCCCACCGTCGAGGACCTCGAGGAGGTCGTCAACAAGCTCCGCACAGAGATAGAGACGTTGCGGAGGGAGCCGAGCGATGAGGGATAAACCATTCTGTATCAATAGAAAACGAGGGATCGTTCGGCCCGGTCAATTTGGCAATGGGCCGTTGCCAAATTGGGATTTGAACACTCATCGCCCTGATGAAACCTTTCGCACCCGCGCCGGGGAACTGGTATGAGCGCCTCGCTGGCGCTGATGCACGCGGCGGATGCGTCTCCGCTCGACCGCGCGGCGGCGTTCCAGGAGTTGCGGGAGATGGTGCTGAACTCCGTTGCGTCTGAACACTCGAAGCGCAACTATGCCAAGGCGCTGGATGAGGTCTTCGCCTTGTGTGAGGCGCGTCAGCAGCCGTTATCGCGCGCCCTTTTGATGGAGTACCGTGCTGCCATGCTGGAGAAGAAGCTGAGCGCGTCGACCGTGAACGTTCGTTTGTCCGCCGTGCGCAAGTTGATCGGCGAGGCGCAGCGCAATGGAATCATCGGCGTGGAGGAAGCCGCCAACCTCTCCGGCGTTCCCAACCTCTCCCAGAAGGGAACCAGGGTGGGGAACTGGCTAACGCGCGAACAGTCCAAGGAGCTGCTCACGGTCCCTGACCGCTCCAGGATCAAAGGGAAGCGGGACTACGCAATTTTGGCGTTGCTGCTGGGCTGCGCTCTGCGGCGGCAGGAGCTGGCCAGTCTGGACGTTGACGGTATCGAGATGCGGGAGGGCCGATGGGTCTTGCCCGATCTTTGTGGCAAGGGCGGCCGAGTCCGCACCGTGGCGATTCCGCTCTGGGTCAAGCACGGAATCGACGCCTGGGTGATCGCGGCCAAGATCGAGGACGGCCGCCTGTTGCGGCCGCTTTCCAAGAGCGGGAAGTTGATCGGGGACGAGCTGGGCGATTGGGCGATTTGGTCGGTCGTCGAGCAATCTGCGAGGGAGATTGGAATCGAACACTTCGGCGCACACGACCTGCGCCGCACCTGCGCAAAGCTCTGTCGCAAGAACGGCGGCGACCTGGAACAGATCAAGTTTCTGCTGGGTCATTCATCGATTCAGACGACGGAGCGCTATCTTGGGTCCGAGCAGGACATTGCTGTCGCAGTGAACGACAATCTAGGTTTGTAATGCATTATGGAAGAGCGTCTCTGCTCCACAAAAGCGATGCGAGAAACAATGTTGGCATAACGTTGCTTGATGAATCTCTCGAATGCCGATAGACAATGATCTGAAAATACGACTTCTGGGCGCGATTGAAGCGGACTCCTTGGTGTTTTTGTGTGGAGCTGGTTTGTCGATGGCTTCGCCAAGCCTTCTTCCCCCGGCGCTGACGATTGCCAACCAGTGCTACGACACGTGGAATCTCACGGAACCAATGGACCCGTTGCTTAGGGATAACCTAGAGGGCTTAGCTGATCATTTCTATGCCAGGGGAGATTTCAAAGATGTCTTCATTAATCGGCTCATCCCATGGAACAGTCTCGTAGGATCTCCAAACGAGGGACACGCAGCTATAGCCGATATGCTGATATGTCGCGCGGCCAAAGCAGCACTGTCGGCAAACTTTGATCCACTAATCGAGAACTGGGCCCAGGATCACAAAATCGCAATGTTGGGAGCGCTGGACGGTGTCGAAGCGGTCAAATTCCAATTTACATCAAACCCTTTGATCAAATTCCACGGCTGTCTTCTGCGAGGCCGCGAAGAAACAATCTGGACCGCTACGCAATTCGGCGAAGCCGTGTTGAACCATAGGAAACAGACGTGTTCAGACTGGATGAAACTCAACCTTCCTGGTAGCCACCTGGTCGTGGTGGGTTTTTGGAGCGATTGGGGCTATCTCAACGATGTACTCGCTCACGCTTTTAGCATTGCCACAGCTGCATCAGTAACCGTAGTTTCCCCAGGCGATAGTGCGTCATTGGAGACCAAAGCTCCATTGCTTTGGGGAAAGCTACATGTAATGAGTCATTCATTCAAGCATGTTCAGTTGTCCGGCGACGTATTTCTCGGCGACCTGCGCCAAGCGTTCTCGGAGGTCTGGGTTCGTAAATTTGTCCATTACGGAAAGACCCTCTTACCAGCTCCGCTTCCTGCTTCTGCCCCATTAGCAATTGCAGCCGCTGCGGGAGCACTTCCGCCGATGTCGCAGGCCGATCTTTACGATATTCGACGCGACGCAGAGGCCGTTCCATATACCTCTGCAGCCATTTCAAAAGCCCCCCACCCATCAATGGCTGAGGCCGCCTCCATCCGAATCAGGTTGATAGAAAAAGGCGCACTAGAGCATCACTCATGGCTAGATCTTGGGGGGACATTGGTGAGAGTCATAAGCGGAGCGGGGCAAAATATTGAAGAGGTAAAAAAGGATTACAAAGAGCCCCCAACTCTGCCTGACGCAGATGTGATAGTTTGCGCAGGCGCTACAACACTTTGGGTTCCTGGGAAGCTGATCGCTAAAGGGACTCCTGGGAGCATCATTCGCCCTGCTGCTGGCTCAGGTTCATCATGGATTACAACTGCGGATGCGGAGGATCTCTTTGGCCTATGATTGATCTCCTGATAACGTCTCTTACCTTGTTGCGGGAAAATCGGTTTGCCACAAGGCTGACCCAACTCGGCAACAACACTGTGGTTTCCTTCGAAGACGACTCGCTCTTAGGCTTCGTCAACATTTTCGATACAGCCGAAGACATGATCCGCAATTGGAAGGCTGCAGAACAGATCTTCCTACGAGCGGAGGCGACGAGGTTCAGGGCCGCAGGGGAGAAAGCATGGAACGTATATTGTGTCCTGCTATGCGGAGCTCCAGGAGACGCGCACGAAATACGTCAAATAGGCTGGATTGAGGAAGATCTCGAAAGGACGAGAAAACTGGCGGCGTGCGGTATAGCAACCCGTTCGGATCTCTCGAAAGCAATGCTTCCACTCCTGTCGTTGCAACAGAAACCCGTGCTGCAATCTGAAAAATACGAAGACCGACTTCGTCGCAGAATTAAACAAATAGCTCCTTCCGCCGCTGAAGCCGTGCTAGAGCAGAAAGTCACCACGAGTGAGGTCGTTCGTCTACTGCGGGAGAACCCATGAAAATTGCATACATCGAAATTGTTGGCTTCCGAGGGTTCCGCACCAAGACCCGGTTCGATTTTCCAAGCGGATTTTCCGTGATAACCGGGCGAAACGGGGTCGGGAAGAGCACCGCATTCGACGCCCTGGACTTCGTATTGACAGGCACAATCAGCAAGTATGACGTGCGCGGAGCAAAGGGAGGGGGCTTAGAGGAACACCTCTGGTGGATTGGAGAGAAAGCTCCAGAAGATCATTACGTGTCAGTAGGCTTTACGAATGGCGATGGTCTTTCTATGGAGTTCACGCGTCGCCGCGATGGTTCCCTCAGTTCTGGTGACCTTGCGGCGTTGGCGCCGCTGTTATGTAAGAACGCAGAAGAGATGCCAAGTTGGGCGGAAACGCTGATGCGAACCAGCCTTATTCGAGATGAAACAATTGCTGCACTCAGCTTCGACCTTTCGGAGCAAGCACGGTTCACTGCTGTGAGAGCAGCTTTAGGAGCAGGGGAAGTGGCAGATGTCGGTGCGCGGCTTAGGGCTATCACACAACAGGCTGAGATATCGAAAGAGGAGCAAGTCACTCGACACGCCAAAGCTCATGAAGAGCTTGGTCGAGCACTTACTGCGCTAACGGAGGCCCGCAGCGCGGCAGGTGGCCAGAATGATGTAGCCGCTGCTGAAAAGCTGATTCAGACAAGATTAGATAAGACGGGGAGCGGGAAAAGCCACACCGTACGCCTTCGCCTTCCCACAGAATCTCCTCGGTCATTGAGTTGCTCCCTGAACCATTCTCAGGCGAGAACTGATACAAGTCGACTAACTTACGAAGACCCGGGACGCAGATTTTGGACGAACGGATACCAAGAGATTCCGATAGGTCCAAATCGCGCGCAACCAATGTATCGGTCTTGCTCGTGGATATTGAACCGAAAATCTCAACTGCGCCAAAGCGCAACGCATTCGTCGAATGCTTCTCCGAATCGCGCCGGTCGGTCTTGATCCGTTCGCCCGGCTTGCGTGGGATCATCGACGGCGCGGCCACGGTGCACTTGTGCCCAAGGGTCGTGAGCTGGCGATGGATGCCATATCCGCAACCGCTTGCTTCATAGCAGAAGTCGAGCTCACCATGCCTGGCGAGCTGCTTCGCCATCTTGCCAACGGCTTCCGGCGTGTTCGGAATCACACCGATGAACCGCACCGGCCCACTCCGGCCGTCTTCTGCAACGCTGATGGATATGGTCGCCTTGTGAACGTCCATGCCGACGAATGATTTGATGATCTGTTTCATGCCTTTCCTCCTGCCAACAGGAGAACCGATGGGCACGCCTTCGGCTCTAGAAAAGACATACAGACTTAGTGGCTTTGGCTGTTGCTTTTCAGGGGCGGCGTTGCGGGCAGGAACAGGCCCGCTTAGTCTTTCGACCGGAAGACGCGAAGCGGCTGCAGGCGCAGTCGGATGACGGCGCAGCCGGCAGGAGACTCCCCCAAAAAACTATTCTTTAGGATGGAAAGGGAAGGGCTGATGAGAGCCCGCCAACTCACGGTTTCAATCAATGCAGGTCGGGGCAGACGAGGGGTTAGTAGCCATGCTCCCCAAGCAACATACCTGATCATCCCTGGTAACGAGTTTCTGCTTACTTCCGCTTATGTGGGGTTGGAGTATACCCAAACCCTACGTCAGATACGCGGCGAAATCATGTCGGAATAGAGTCTATTTCTGACTTATCGTACAGGTAATGACGAAGGTCAAAGACTCTATTCGGACACATCGGCCCCCTCTAACGCGCAAGCGGTCCAAGGCCAACAGGTCGACTAACTTGCTTTGCGCGGAGCGCTGAAAGTTGCTTTTGCAGTTGTTCTTGGGGAGGGCGTTGCGGGCAGGGAACGAGGCTGTTACGAAACTCTTTTTGGCTGAAAGCCAGTCCCTATCGCGATATGGGGCATGCCTGTGATAACGGTTTTCGCACATTCGTTTGCGCGTAAGCCAGCGAGGTGCTTCAATCGAATTAGTGCGTGGACTTCTTTCCATTTTCTTGCTGGCCGTGTTCGGCTTCGTCTCTCCGCTCGTTGCGCTATCCGCGAAGAGTGAGTCGAACCTGCCTGCATGTTGTCGCAGAAATGGACCGCATCACTGCATGATAAGCATGGCGGAGCGGGCACAGCTTGCCAACCAGGATCCACAATTCCAGGCACCCGTAGAGAAATGCCCCTACTGCCCAGCGGCGGTGGCCATGATCCATGGCGACACGTTCGTCGCGCCTACGGGAAAAGCGATCTTTGCAGGATTGATGGCTCATCCGGCAGTTGCTGCGCAGGCAGAGTCAAAGCTCCGCATTTCGCTCAGCCGCTCCCGACAAAAGCGTGGACCTCCCCTTCCGCTCGCTCTTTAGCTCCCCTACACGACAGAAGGCCTTTTGAGTTTTAGCTCATGCATGTCTGAACATGTATGAACTTCTTGCTGGCTAGATGTCTGCTTCTGGGTTACTGGTCTCGCCGAGCTTGCGGGCTAGAACGAGACTGTTACGAAACTCTTCGATCAAACGAAAATCGTCGCTGGCGTGACTTCCGATCTCGCGACAAACCAGGGGGCAAGTGGCGATACCCAACCCGGCCCGGCAACACTCATTCGAGGAAGACATTTCGAGGTGGAGGGGACGAACTTTCGACGTCGAAGCGAGTTGTGATAGAAAGAGACCTCGAGACGAGATGGATGCTTACGAGTTCGTTCTGAACAAAGTTGACACTGTCCCACATCTGGAGGCGCTGATGCTTCTCTGGAATAGCCGGCCTGTAGGCTGGACCTGCGCAGAACTCGGATCCAGACTGTACATTCCCTTGGATAGTGTAGGCGATTTACTACGCGATCTTGTCTGAATGCAGCTCATTGCCGAGTCATGCACTGAGCCTCCGAGATATTCCTATGTCTCAAAAACAGTGGAGCAAGACGAACTGATGAGGATGGTAGATACAGCTTATCGCCAGGACCTAGTGCGAATCTCGACCATGATCCACGCAAAGCATCGCCTGCAATCCGCGAGTTCGCGCGAGCATTTCTCATTGAGAAGAGCGACGACCAATGACAGCCGCACTTTACATCCTGACTTGCGTCACGACACTCCTTTGCGCAACGCTACTACTGCGAGCTTTTGTCAAGGTTCGAAAGAGGCTTCTCCTTTGGAGTGGCTTGTGCTTCGTTGGATTGAGCATTTCCAACATCTTTGTAGTTGCCGATCTCCTGCTCTTCCCAGATATCGATCTCTATACCTATCGACTACAGTGCTGTCCTTCTGCTCTCTCGCCCTAACGAGGGAAATGTTTGGCTGTTCTCATTGCGCTTACTTTCCGTTCTCTGTGTACTCGGAGCGATTCTTTGGAAGAACTCCGCCCGCCCCTGACAAACTCAATTGCGAATTGGTTGAGTGGTTCTGATCGCTTCCCGATTTTGCATCGAATCATCCTGTCACGATGATGACAACAGGCAACAACCTGACCGCCACAGAACTGAGAGTCCAAGGCAGATTTTCAGTGTGCTGTATCGACATTCATGCCCGGCAGGGGCTCGTTGTCGAGCGGGTCGACGGGGCCGCGTCCGTGAGGTAAATAGATGCCGTCCTGGGCCAGTAACGCTTCGTAAACCGGGGTATGCCGCCAATGGCGAGCAAGGGCGAAGGCACTCATGTTGGCGATCATCAGGGGCAGAACCAAGCCGTAACCGCCCGTCATTTCGAAGATGATAAGCACCGAGGTCATGGGGGCGCGAACGATGCCGGCGAAGACAGCTCCCATGCCCACTACGGCGAAGGCTCCGATGGAGTCGGCCGAGTGGTGGAAGACGATGACGTCTAAGTAGCCCACCGCGCCGCCCAGCATCCCGCCCATGAAGAGCGCCGGGGCAAAGATGCCGCCGGAACCGCCGCTGGAGTAAGAACTGACGGTGGCAGCAAGCTTGAGGAGACAGAAGACGGCCATAGCACTCACCGTCATTTTGCCTGTGAGCGCGAGTGTGAGGGTCCTATACGGATCGCCAGCGATGCCATTGAGGTGGAAGAGCGCCAGCGCAACGACAGCCATGCCGCCTGTGGCTGCGCCGCCGATGGCCGGATGCACCCAGCGAGGCACGCCGGTGAGCCGTCGGAACCAGGCACGAAGACCCAGCAGCGAATCGGTGAAGGCGACCGAAACAATGGCCGCGAGTAGGCCCAGCAAGGCATACCATACCAGCGATGAGGAGTTGGTGAGCGTGTAGTTGCCCTGGACGTGAAAGACAGGATTGGAGCCCAGAATCGAGTGTTCGACAACTGCGGCGAGCGCGGCGGCGACAATGACGCCGGAGAGCATGGTCTGGTCGAGGTCGCCGATCAATTCCTCGAGGGTGAAAGTGACAGCGGCAATGGGCGCATTAAAGGCTGCGGCGATGCCTGCTGCCATGCCCACTGAAGTCATTCGGCGGGTGTTCTTGGGACCGAGTCGGGCTAGGCGGGCCAGCATGCTGCTGACGCCCGCGCACACCTGCACCGTGGGACCTTCAAGGCCCAGCGAAGCGCCGGAGCCGATTTGAAGAGCGCACAAAACGAACTTGCCGATTGTTTCGCGGACGGTGACCCTGCCGTGCCGCAAAGTGTAGGCCACCTTCACCTGAGGAATGCCGCTACCTGCCGCAGCGGGAGCGAAGTAGGTAAGGCCGACGCCGACAACCAAACCCCCGAGGGTGGGGGAAAGAATGGTCCACCAAATCCAGCTATGCCCCGCAGCGGTGTTGGCACGTTCGATGAACAGGGTCTCAAGCCCCACGATGCTTACATGGAATGCCACGGCGGCCAGTCCGCAGAGTCCGCCGGCCAGAATGGTCACCGCCAGAAGCCGCTGCCGCTCACTGGGCAAGCGGCGCAACACCCAAGCGTAGAAACGTGCATAAAACCCCGGGAATCCTGCCCAATAACTGCGTCTCGGCACTTCCTGGCTGGTCGGGGGAGTCACAGCATCAGTATAGAAGCAGAGTGGGAGGGGGCCGCTCTGTTCCTGGATGGCGCTATTCGAACGTAGATCACATCAGACAGCAATCCCGATCATGGGTTGCGGCGTTGGCTTATAGTCAGCAGATGCAGGACAACGATCGTGCCGACGTCGTTCTCGTTATCGGGCCGAAGACGCAAGGATTCACTGCAATAGGCATTTTCTTATTCTTTGGTGCCATCATGGCGAGTCTCGCCGCAACTACTTTGCTCTGGCGAGGCGCGGCTCTTGATCGTCTATGGGCTCTGAATCCTACCGCTTACAGGCAACTCGCACCTCTGGGAAGTATCGTTGGGATTCTCTTCCTGGTGCTCGGCGTGGCCCTCACCACGGCAGCAATTGGGTGGTTCCGACGCCGCCTTTGGGGATGGAAACTAACGGTTGGAATCATCGCTACTCAGGTTCTAGGTGACGTCGTTAATTGCCTTAGAGGCGACTTGCTGCGCGGCGGAACTGGCGTCATCATCGCCGGTGCACTATTGCTGTTTCTTTTGCAGTCCAGAGTCAGAGCCACGTTTGCCTAAAATCCGCGTCGCCGACAATCCAGAAACTAGAACCGATCTGATAAACCCCTATCCCGCACGACAGACAGTCTCTATCATGGCTTTGGCAGCATTCAATGTTGCCTGGGTCTCGCGGGCGATCTTGCCTTTTGCGATTAAGTTGAGGAGCTTGGCTTTCAGGGTTGTCGTCGAGTAATAGTGGCTAATTGCCACCTTGGTTGACCGAAGGCCGAGAGTTTGGAACGTCGTTTCCACTCTGTAATCGCTGAGAATCTTGCTAATACCAAATGTGTCCCTCCGCCTTCGCCGATTGTAGTGGCTGGATCCTCGACTGCAGAACTCTATCCCCCTCCAGCATGGAGTTCCGTATCGAGATCCAGCTCCGCGCGGTCATCGATCTCTACTCCTCCATCATCGGCTCGGGCCTCGAACTTATCGGTTAGGCCCTTTCACCATATCCACATAGAGCCGATCTTTTGCGACTGCCGTCTCGTCGAAAAATGCGACCATAGAAAACGTGCCCCGCTCCTTCATTTTAGGCTGTGATGCTCACATCTTAGCCCGTCAAACAGGCCAATCGCGGATAAGTCCCGACGAGTCGGCTTCTCGGTAGTGATGGTCACCGTAGGGGTCTGAAAAAACGGGTTTTCGGCAGCCTCACCGTCACCCGCTCCGAACTTGCCGAAAACCCGACTTTTCAGGCATTACCGTCAGAGTTGACTCGAATCTGGTCATGTACCCGGAATTCTGCGCCTGTCAGCTCGCAAACGCATCTCACCAAAAGCTGACACCGATCAGCAGAGGGCAAATCGGGTTAGGTCTTTTATATGAGAGGAATGTCGCACCACTTGGGAAAGAAAAGGTTGCCCCTAGCGATCTGGATGCAACTTTACTCACTGCTGATGATAGATCGAATCAGATCGAGAGGCCGATTGAAGCATGCCTCCACCGCGGTAAGGTCGCCTATCGATGGCATCTCTCAGGCACACGCCCTGGGAGGCCGCTTACTCATCCTGTTCACGGCTATCTTGATCTTCGTTATGCCGTGGACCGAGTATTTCTGGCAGTTCGATAGATTTCTCCGTGGCGGCCAGGATTGCGAGCTTGGTCTTCTCTCGCTTCTAACAATTTTTTCGCTTGTTCTCGTGCTCCTGCAGCAGCGTCGGCAGAATGTCGTTCTCCTTCTCACTGTTCGGAGATGGCTATCGCTCATCTTTGAGGACGCAGATCCGCGGGCCGTGGCAAACGCATGCAGTTTGATCGCGAACTCCGACGCCATGCCCCTCTCCAGCCGCACGCTATACCGATATAACCTGCCCATTCAAGTCTGATCTCTCTCCGCCTGCGAAGCACTGAGGATGGCTCGTTCCGAGTCCTTCCCGTCCGCTAATGGCGAACCAGTCGCATTTGCGACTTGCTCTTGGAGAGATCATGAAAAACTCCGAAGTCTTCCACGCATGGGCCAGCATCCTTGCCGGTTACGCACCCTCTCTTTCCATCGAAATCACCAAAGAATGCCCTCTGCGCTGCCCTGGCTGTTATGCGTTCGACGCAGCCCATCTGGGAGGCCCGACCCAGCTTCGCCAACTCTCCGACTTCAAGGGAGACGAGTTGGTAACGAGAGTGCTCGCTGTGATCGACGAGCACCGGCCGCTTCATGTCTCCCTCGTGGGAGGCGATCCGCTCGTGCGCAACCGAGAGCTTGAACTGCTTCTGCCGCAGATCGAGCGCCGCGGAGTGCATACCCAGGTCGTTACGAGCGCCTTCCGGGTTGTCCCGGCCGCGTGGAAAAGGTTCAAGAAGCTTAATGTCGTCGTGTCGATCGATGGACTTCAGCCGGAACATGACGAGAGACGCAAACCCGCCACGTACGAACGCATTCTCAAGAACATCGGGGGCGCAAGGGTAACTGTCCATTGCACCATTACGTCGCAAATCGCAGAGCGCCCCGGCTATCTAGAGGAGTTCCTCAACTTCTGGAGCTGCCGCCCGGAGATCGCGAAGATCTGGTTCAGCCTCTTCACACCACAGATCGGAGCCACCGATTTGGAGATACTTACGCCCTCGCAGAGAGCTTCAACTATCGCGGAATTGAGACGATTGCGTCTGAAATATCCCGTACTGGACATGCCTGACTCTGTGATCAATGAGATCGCTTCTCCTCCAAAAAATCCCAGCGAATGTATCTTTGCCAGGACCACCAAGATTATCTCGGCCGACCTCACCACGCAGATAACCCCCTGTCAGTTTGGGGGAGCGCCTGATTGTCATCAGTGCGGCTGCATCGCCTCAATGGGTCTGGCGGCCGTCGGCCACTACAAGGTATTGGGACCCCTTACCGCTGGCCAGATCTTCATGGCCTCTGACCGTTTCGGAAAAGGCTGGCGCAAACTCCAAAACGCCTTATCGCCAAAGCCAGTCCTCGCTGCCGAACCGACGCCCTTCAAGATACTTTAACCTCGAACCGGCAAATGGACATTGCCGCGGAACAGAAAGGATCCAACCTTGGTAGACATCGAATGCCGGACCGAAGGCGAGTTGAGGCGAGATCAAGTCCGATTCAGCAGAATGCTCTATCGTCTGGGGTTCATGCCGGGGGCGTCGGGCAATCTTTCCGTTCGACTGGATGACCAGCGTCTGCTGGTCACTCCCACTGGTGTCAGCAAGTTCCTGCTGAGGTCAGCCGACATGGTCATCGTCGATCTTCAGGGAAGACAGCTCGACGGATACAGGAAGGTGACTAGCGAGGTCAGTATGCATCTTGCAGTCTATCGACACCGAGACGATGTCACAGCGGTCATTCATTCTCATCCGCCTATCGCGACGGCCTTCGCCTGCGTCGGCCGGGGACTGGAAGAGATGCTGTGTCAGGAAGCTGTGATGACTCTCGGTGTAGTCCCTTTAGCGAAGTACGCAACTACGGGAACAGAAGAGGTGGCAG
>JAOAPF010000346.1 GCA_025462755.1 Edaphobacter sp. | reverse complement strand
CGGTTGGGGCGCGCATCACGTCGACACCGCGCACTGGGGCATGAACACCGAGCTGACCGGCCCCGTAGAAATCTGGGGCACCGCCGAATTCCCCACCTCCGGCCTCTGGGACGTCCACGGAAAATTCCTCACTCACGCCATCTACGCCAACGGCATTACCATGGACATCTCCGGCGACTTCCCCAACGGGATCAAGTGGTATGGCACCAAAGGCTGGATCTTCGTCACCCGCGATGAGATGACAACACCCACCGCAACCGGGGGCCAAACCGCGAAGATTGAGCCACTTATGGCGAGCGATCCAAAAATTCTAGACTCCGTCATCGGGCCCAACGAGGTCCATCTCTACCAAAGCGACGACCAGCACGGCAACTGGCTCGACTGCATCAAGAGCCGCAAAGCCCCCACCGCGCCGGCCGAGATCGGCCATCGCGCCTGCTCTACCTGTCTGCTACACCACATCGCCATGAAGACCAAGCGGCATCTCCACTGGGATCCCGCCAAGGAACGTTTCATCAACGACGAGGCAGCCAATGCCATGCTGTCCCGTCCGCAGCGCGCACCCTACGTTATGAGCGTCTAGAGGTAAGATTTTTTTAGGCATGGTGAGATCGTGTTTTTCGATGTTTTTCAAGGGAATTTCGCAGATTCTGGTGCGCAGAACGTGGTTTTTGGATGGTTTTTTGGTGGACAAATTGTGGTGAAAACGTGGTTCTTGAGCGTCACTATTCTGCAGCTGAAAATTTTCCACTGTTTGTTAAATTTATTTTTTCGCCGGACGTGCGGGACGGCCGCTTCGCTGCAACTCTGCCCAGCCAGCTCATATACCCGGCACCTTGAGCGTAACCCGATAAACACTGCTGCTCGCGGTAATGTAAAGCGTCTTCCGATCCGCTCCACCCCAGTTCACGTTCGCCGCTCTCTCAGGAGTCAGGATCACGCCCAGCGGCTTACCCTCCGGCGAAAAAATCCATATCCCTCCCGGCCCCGTGCTGTAGACGTTTCCCTCTCGATCGACCTTCATCCCATCCGGCCCGCCAAGCCTCGTGTCGGAGCTCGCATCATAGAAAACCTTCGCATCTGTCAGCGCGCCATCTTTCTTCACGCGATACCGCATCCACACCTTCTGTGACCCCGAGTTGGCGACATAGAGATATTTCTCATCCGGAGAAAACGCAATCCCATTCGGCCGCGGCAAGTCCTTGACCAGTAATTGCAACTGATCGCGCGCAGGCGCAGCTCCGGGTTTCTGATCAAACGCCTTCGGAATCCGATACACCCCACTCACCTGCAACTCCTTGATTGGATCGTTGTCACCCTGCGTAGGCAGCCCATACGGAGGATCGGTAAAGTAGAGCGACCCATCCGACTTGTAGACCAGATCATTCGGACTATTCAGCTTCTTGCCCTCATACGAGTCAGCCAATACCGTAACCTGCGCCTTAGGATCTAGCGGCTCCAGCCGCCACACATCGCGATGCGCATGCCCCGCCACCGTCAGCCGCCCGCTTCGATCGAGCGTCATGCCATTCGAGCCCGGCTCCTTGCCGCCATAGGGCGCGGCCCCCTTGTATCCACTCGGCTGCAGGAAGATGCTCACCGTGCCATCAGGCATCAGCTTGCGAATACTGTTGCTCGTAATCTCTGCGAACAAGAGATATCCCGCAGGAATCCAGATCGGACCCTCAACCCAGGTAAACCCGGTAGCCATGCGCTCAAGTTTCGCGTCCGCAGGAACAATCGCATCGAGCCCCGCATCCATTCGGTCGACCTTCAGCGCAGTAGTCGTAATCTCCGCGACCCCATCGGTGATAGCCATCGAAACACCGCCCTCAATCCCTCTTTCGCGAGCGTCCGCATCCACCATAGAAAGACTCTGAGTCAGCACCACGGCCAGAGCCACGCATTGCAATGTTTTCATCGAAGCCACAGATCACTCTCCGAAATATTTTTCGACATGCAAATAATATGACAAACGTATCGTGCGTCCTGTAGGCTTCGTCGAAAGCTGCCTAAATTGTCTCAGCCATCATCGCCCCAACTCGTCCCGAACGGCAACCAGAAACACCACGATGAAGACCGTCATCCAAAATCCGGCAAACGATTCCCTCAATTCCTTCGCCCGCTCAGTCCGGACGCAATCGGAGATGCGCAAGCGCTGGCTCTACATTCTGCCCGCTGTCTTCATCACCTACAGCCTCGCTTATCTCGACCGCACGAACTACGGCTTCGGCGCTGCCGCTGGTCTCGCCCAGACCCTCCACATCAGCAGCTCCCGCTCCGCGCTCCTCGGCGCCCTCTTCTTCCTCGGATACTTTCTCTTTCAAATCCCCGGCGCTGCCTACGCACGTCGCCGCAGCGCACGCCGCCTCATCTTTTTCGCCCTCCTCAGCTGGGGCATCCTCGCGTCTCTTACAGGCATCATCCGCAATTTCTGGCTGCTCGCAGTCGATCGCCTCCTCCTCGGCGCGGCTGAAAGCTTCATCCTTCCGGCGATGCTGATCCTGCTCACCAACTGGTTCACCCGCGCCGAGCGCTCCCGCACCAACACCATCCTCCTCCTTGGCAATCCCGTCACTCTTATCTGGATGTCCGCCGCCACCGGTTACCTCATCCGCGCCCTCGGCTGGCAGATGACCTTCATCGTCGAAGGCCTGCCTGCGGTCCTCTGGGGATTCGTCTGGCTGGCCGTCATTCGCGACAAACCAGCCGACGCCGCATGGATGAGCGAAGACACCCGAACCCAGCTCAGCCAGCAGCTCGAGCGCGAGCAGTGGCTCCTGCCCCAGGTAGCCAATATCCGTTCGGCGCTCCGCAACCCAAACGTCATCTGGCTCTGCATTCAGTACTTCTTCTGGAGCATCGGCAACTACGGCTTCGTGCTCTGGCTGCCGTCCGTGATCCAGAAGGGAGCCGCGCGCGGCATCGCCGTCACTGGCCTGCTAAGCGGAGTCCCCTACGCCGTGGCGATTGTCCTCATGCTGCTGGTCTCGCACTACTCTGACCGCAGCTTCCGCCGCAAACGCTTCGTCTGGCCCTTCCTGATGCTTGCCGGAGCATGCTTCCTCGGCTCCTATCTCACTGCTGCCCACAGCTTCTGGTGGGCCTACGGATTTCTGGTCTTCGCCGGCAGCTGCCTGTACGCGCCTTTCGGCCCCTTCTTCGCCATCGTTCCCGAGATGCTCTCAAAAAACGTAGCCGGCGAGGTCACGGCGGTCGTCAACAGCTGCGGAGCCCTGGGCGGCTTTGTCGGCACCTGGTTCGTCGGCCTGCTGGCAGCGTATACCGGAAACTCACGCGCGGGCTTTCTGTTCATGTCCATCTCGCTCATCATCGCGGGCGTCATCATCCTGTGCCTGCGCGGACCGACCAACGATACGCTCACTACACTTCCGGTGGAGCTCGAAGCACACTAGTTCTTCCTTGGCCCGCGAGACTTGCGAGACTGTAAAGGGTGTTGGAAAGGTTTGTTGTCTCGGGAAAGGGAGGCCCGGGCCCGGGGCTAAAGCCCCTTATATTTCCTCGGCTTTTCGCAGGGCTAAAGCCCTGCGCTTAATCCGAAAAAGCGAAAAGGGCCTTTCTCATCCGAAAGAGCGAGACGACGCTTTTTCAGCAGTGTCGGTAGCCTACGCCGTAAACTTAACCCTAGGATCAGGAGCACTCATCATTCAGGACATAAGCCTCACGTCCGTTCTCGAAAGCGCCGACTTCGCCCTCGACGCCGTCGCGACCCACGCGCCCGGCCCATCCGGCACTCTTCCCATCACAGCCGAGATGCTCCTCACCCAGCCCTCCGGCAATCTCTTCGGGCTCAGCCAGAACGTCGGCATGGGTTGGGATCCAGCCCGCGTCCTTGGCCCCGAGGTCCTTATCCTCAGCACCCACGGCGGCCTTCGCGCCGAAGACGGCTCCCCGATCGCCCTCGGCTTCCACACCGGCCACTGGGAGGTCGGCGCACTCGTAGCCGAGGCCGCGCGCGAATTGAAAGCCATGCACGCCGTCCCCTTTGCCGGAGCCTGCACCGACCCCTGCGACGGCCGCACCCAGGGAACCACCGGCATGCTCGATTCGCTGCCCTTCCGCAACGACGCCGCCA
>JAOAPF010000193.1 GCA_025462755.1 Edaphobacter sp. | reverse complement strand
TGCTTGCGAGTGAAGCGCTTTTTGACGATGATGTAACCTTCCTTGCTCAGGCCAACCAAGTGAAAAACGGTCTTTCCTATATCGATGCCGCAAATGTGCGTTGTCATGGGAGAGCCTCCTTCGCTCGTCTTAAAATCGTTCCACAACTGATCCGGCAAGGCGACGGACCATCCCATTACACCAAACGTCAAAAATCGTACGGTAAGATTCCGTTGCCTAAACCTATTGCCAGCGGTAGAGCAATCGGGTAAGTTCGGGATACGTGTAAATAATGGTCAGGAGACCACCGGCTGTGCGGCAGGTGCGCGTTTGGTGATCTCTCGACGATCTCACCGCTTGCACGACCGGCTATTTTGCTTAAATCCGCCGGTTGCGGCGATCCTGTTGAGCAGGAAAAGCATCTGAAATACGCAAGCCTGGTCGCAAACACCGCGCAGCGATCGCCGACATGGCCAGAGACGGCCATCCCGCGCTCCCTTCATCCCAGAACTGGTCGCCTCCAACTCTCCTCATATGACAGAGCAGATTCGCCGGTTCGGCAGGTTTACTCTCGATATGCAAGACCTACCCGACCCCTCAATCCGCCTTCAGCTAAGTATTTTAGGGAGCATAGCTAGAGTCCACCTCCGGGTTATCGGACAAATAATTGCGATGGTCAGAGAGTCTATTCGGATACCGATATCCCTGACCCATCGCGACGATTCGCCGTAATGCACCCCAGGGCAAATGCATCACTCTGCGCGGAGCGCCTCCATCGGTTCTATCGAAGCTGCACGTTGCGCAGGTACCCAACTGGCCAGCATACCGAACACGAACAGGACCGCCACTACATAGCACAGAATTGGCAAGTCCCACGAGCTCACATCAAATAGTAGGCTCCGCAAAAATCTTGCGACCGCAATCGAACCTGCAATTCCGCAAACAGTTCCACACCCAGCAGCAACGAAGCCTCTTTCAGGATCATCCGCATGATGCCGGCACGTTGCGCACCCAGCGCCAAGCGTATTCCGAGCTCACGCATTCGTTGGCTCACTGAGTAGGCAATCACGCCATACAGCCCAATCATGCCTAAGGGATGGAACGGACGCCCCACTCCTTCGCGCAATGGCGCTCCGTGATCTTCTTGCAGCCTGTGGAAATAAAAAAACCGCTTTCGTGTCTTAGTCATTAGTCATCAGTGGAGCCGCACAGCTCTGTAGGCTAATGATCTCGAGAGGGTGTGGATGACGATAAGCAATGACCGGACACCGGGCGCGACGATAACCCGGATTGGCCGATACGACGTGGTCGGCGAGCTTGGGCGCGGGGGCATGGGTGTCGTGTACCGCGGAGAGGACAAGCTCATCGGCCGCGATGTTGCAATCAAGACACTTACGGAGGTCACTCCTGAGCTTCGCCAGCGCTTTTACGTCGAGGCGCGGTCGGGCATTCTAAGCCATCCAAATATCGTCACGGTCTATGAGGTGGGCGAGCACGAGGGTAATCCGTTCATCGCGATGGAGTTCGTTGCCGGAGAGTCGCTTGAAAAGATTCTGCGGTCTGGCCGCAGGCTGGCGCTGCTGGAGACCCTTTCAGTGATTGAGCAGCTCTGTGCGGGGCTGGGATATGCGCATCAACATGGTGTCCTGCACCGTGATGTGAAGCCAGCCAATGTGATCCTGCAGCCCGACGGGCGAACGAAGATCGTCGATTTTGGAATCGCGTTACTGGACGATCAGTCGACCCGTTTGACAAAGACGAATGCACTGATCGGATCGTTCCACTACCTCGCTCCTGAGCGGCTGAAGGGTGAGATGTGCGATGGGCGCGCAGACCTGTGGTCAGTGGGTGTGATGTTGTACGAGATGATCACGGGTGAGCTGCCGTTCAAAGGGCCGGATGTCTCGGCACTGTATAAGATGATTCACGAGCCGTTCGCGCCGCTACGGAACTTTGTCTCCAACGTACCGGAGCCGCTGACCGCCGTAGTGGAACGAGCGCTGGCGAAGCGTGTTGAAGATCGCTACGCAACTGCGGAAGAGATGGCATTCGATCTGCAGGAGATCGGCGATGCGCTAAAGAAAGAGGGTGTTGAGGAGCTGCTAGACTCGGCACGTCGTTTGACCGCGGAGAGCGAGTTTGCCAGTGCAAGAACGCTGTTGTTGAAGGTACAGCGGATCGATCCCCGGAATACCGACGTACAACGGATGATGCGCGAGGTGCAGGAGAGGCTAAGCCAGCTACAGCGGAACGAACAGCTTCGACAGATTGTCGAGCAGGCAGAGGAGGCACTTTCGGCGCAGCGTTTTGACGATGCCGTGACTTTCTTCCGGCAGGCGGTAGCCCTTGACCCAGAGAACACACTGGGGCTGGTGGCGAAGCTCGAAGATGCGCAGGACAACAAAGAGAGGCAAGATCGCGCGCGAGCGCTGTTGCAGCAGGCCACTAGAGCCAGGGGACGAGGAGACCTGACAAAGGCACAAGAATTTCTTGGAGAGGCGATGCGGCTGGATGGCAAGAGCACCGACTTGCGCAGTGCCTACGCCGTACTACTTCGCGAAGTGGAGCGAAGGAACCAGGAGAGCATGATCAACAGCCTGCTGAAGAGTGCACAGGAGGAGTACAGCGTACGCCGCTACACCGAAGCAATTACACGGCTGCGTGAAGCGGCAGAGATTGATCCGGTGCATCCTGAGGTGCAGAAGCTGTTGTTCGATGCGATGGCCCGACAAGAGAAAGACAGGCGGCGCAGACTGATGGAGCAGATCGTCATCACAATCCAGGACTGCCTGGATCGTGATGACTTCGAGCGCGCGCTCGACCAAGTGAACCGTGTGCTGGAGAAGCTGCCATCGGAAGCGACTCTGCTTCGGATGAAGGCCGAGATCGAAAAAAAGAAGCGGGATTTCAAGGAGCTAGAGCTCGTTCGATCGATCGCTCGCAACGCGCAAGAGCTGTTTTACGAAGAACCTCACCGGGCGATGACGCTTGTAGATGATGGGCTGCAACAGGTTCCGGGAGACAACGTCCTGCTGGGGCTGCGGTCGCGTCTTGAGGAATATCTGCGGCGGATGCAACAGGATGAAGCACGTGCGGAATGCCTGCACCTGGCTCATACCGAGATCGCTGCGGGCCGCTTCGAGGAGGCGATTCGCGTGCTCGAAACGGCTCCGCTCGATGCAAGCGGCGCAGAAGAACTTGAATTACTCCTTTCGTTTGCACGCGGCGAGCAGCAACTAGCGGTTCAGCGGCGACGGCATGCGGAGTTGCGAGAAGGGGCACAGCAACTACTGTATGCGCGTCGGTTCGGAGAGGCGATCTCGATGCTGGAACCAATCGCGACGGCCAGCGACGACTTGTCGATTCGGCAACTGCTCGAAGAGGCGAAGCAGGGTTTCCGAGAGACTTCGCAGCGAGCCGCGCAGCTTTTGCTACGGGCTCGTGACATGGCTGAGACCGATCCTGAAGCCGCGCAGCTGCTGCTGAACGAGCAGCCGGAGGAGCTGCTGGCCCAGGATGAGATTGCCGCGCTCAAAGATGTGCTGGCGCATCGTATCGAGATATCCAAGGCGATTCGGGACGCCGTTACACAGAGCGACCGGGCGTTGGCGGCTGGCAAGCTTGATGACTGTATGGAGGCGCTCGATCATGTTAGGCGCGCGTATGGCGACTCCGGCGAGTTGGAGACTGCGGTTAAGACGTGCACACAGCAGCGGAAGATGATGGCGAACGCGTTACTTAATACGTCTATCGATGCCGCACGACGAGCGTTGCTACGTGGGGACCCACGAGTAGCTGTCAGTGAGTTGGGAGAAGCCGGACATGCCTCTGGGCATGCCGGGGAACAGATCGTTGAGACCTGGGAACGATTGGTGAAAGAGGCGGCGGAGGCGGCCGGGATGAAGACGCGCACTAAGGCGCACGCCATCATCGTCAAAGAACGAAGCAAAGCGGGAGTGTATGCCACTGTGGGCGCGGTCGGTTTGAGTCTCGCGGGAGGAGTTTGGTGGATGCGAAGAGTGCCCCAGCCCGTGGCTTCCGCGCCGCTGCCTGCGGTAATACGAACTTATATTAATGTGAACGCATCACCGTGGGCGAGGGTCCTGAAGATCACCGGCGAGGGTGGAAGGCGTCTTGAGGAACAGACTGGCGAACATGTCACACCGATGCGCCTTGAGTCGCTTCCGACAGGCCACTACGATATCACCTTTGCCGGTCCTGACAACAAGCAGCAAGTGAAGAGTTGTGAGATCACATTGGAGCAGCACCTTTGCGCGGCGACCTTCGATGAGCCGGATGTAAAGCAACTTCTTGCGGGAGAGCAACGATGAACAAAGCAGTTCGTTATGTCTTGGTGCTCGCAGGTGCGATGCTGATCCTGCAGACCGCTTCGGCAGAGGAGCGAGCCGATCAGCTAAATGCGCAGTACAAAGAGGCAAAGGCGAAGAAGGACATGGAGCATGGCGTGAATTACATCTGTGAGGCGGCTGCGCTTGATCCAAAGAAGTATGGAAAGAAATGCGATAGTGCCCGCTCGTATGTCGCAGACCATCTGAAGCAGTACCAAGCAGACCTGGGGACTGGACGGTTCGAACTGCAGAACAAGGACTATAGGGGAGCCATTCGCGACCTGAGCAAGATCGAGTTCGGCCCGTTACGCGATGAAGCGCAGCGTCTAATTACGCAGGCGCGGGCGCAACAGAGTGGGGCGCCAAGCCCGGATGACCTGAGCCGCCAGGCACTGCATGCTGCCCAATTGTCGTACGAGCGGGGCGACTTCGCACAGGCCGTTATTCAGGCCAATTCTGTCACGACTGAAAATCTCAAGCCTGACGCCGCGCAGATGCTCAACAATATTAGGATCTACAACGCGACTTTAGCGCAGGCGGAGGCGCTGGAGCAGAGCGGTGATTACAAGGCCGCGCAGCAGAAGTACAGTTTTGCCACTGCGATCAATCCGAATGGACCGGGCAGCATTCCGCAAAGGCAGCACCATCTGGAGACGCTACTGAATGCCCCGCCTCCACCGGCAGCGCAGCCGGCTGTGCCTGCGCAGGCCGATGCGAAGAAAGGCAAAGCTGTGACGGCACAGATCGACAATACAGCGAATGAAAAGAGAGCGCTTGCCGAAGCTCGTGCGGCCGAGGCCAGAGGCGATGATCAGACTGCGCTGGCCCGATTCACTCGCGTGCTGGCGATCGACGGGCGGCAGTCGGAGGCGCTTGCTGGAAAGGAACGAATTCTCAATAAGCTGCGCGGCGATCCAAAAGCATTGGAGGATATGCTGACGGGAGGCATTGAGAGCTTCTACTCCTCTCATTTTATCGAGGCGAATGATGCGATTGCGCTTTACCTCCGCGCCGGAGGTGTGCGGAGCAAAGGTGCAGCTCACTTCTATCTTGGGGCAACATTTTTGTCAGAGGCGATTCTTGCGGGTCCCGGAGACAAAGGGAAGCAGGAGAGTTTGCGACAGAACGCGCAACAGGAGTTTGCACTCGCGCAGCAGGAGAGCTACAGGCCCATCGAAAATGAAGTCTCCCCGAGGATTCTGACTGAGTGGAAGAAGAGCGGCAACCAGCAATGACGCGGCATAACGAAGATGCGGAGCAGATTGGGTCTCAATGAAACCAACCGACCAAGAGACAGGAGCAATGGAGCATCAAACGGAGCTGGTGGTCGAGGTGGCGGCAATGTCCGACGCGGGGTGCAGGCGTCCTAACAATGAAGACAGCTTCGGCTACGATCTTGCGTCGAACATTTTTGTTGTCTGCGATGGCATGGGTGGAATGGCTGCTGGTGAAGTGGCGAGCAGGATCGCTGTCGAAAAACTTATGTTACTGTACGGCGAGCTCGGCTCTCTAGATGTGCCGGCGGAGGAGCGGCTCCATCGCGCGATCGAGATAACGAATGAGTCGGTATGGAGCCTGTCGCGAGAAAGGGAGGTTCTGCACGGAATGGGAACGACGCTGGTGACAGCATGCGTCGACGGTCGCCGTCTCATAGTAGGAAATGTGGGCGATAGCCGTGCCTACTTTCTGAGGGATGGCGGGTGCGTCCAGATCACCCATGACCATTCCTATGTTGAAGAACAGGTGCGCCAAGGGCTGGCGGAGCCGCTGTCGGGCGATACCTCCCCATTGCGGGCGTTGATCACACGAGCTATCGGCGCTGCTGAGACTGTGAGGCCCGATCTATTCGTGGCCGATCTGCAGTCAGGCGATGTGGTGCTGCTGACTACTGACGGCCTCACGCGCTACGCGCAGGCCGAGGAGATTGCGAATTGTGTTTCCGCGGGAAGGGAGCTAGCCGAAACGTGCAAGCAGATGATTGAATCAGCCAAGGCGCAGGGCGGAGAAGACAACGTAACCTGCCTTTTGTTGCGCTTCGCTTAGCTGTGCCTCGTTCCCGGAGAGTGGTTCGGCCTCGAGAGCTAAGGCGCTGTCAATAAATAAAGGTATCAACTTGTCGCTGCGTTGAAGGATGGATAGTGTAATTCCATTCACCATGAAATTTGCTCTTTTTCAGATTCACTCGCTTGATCTCCTCATCCGTCACCTTGCGACCGGTCGGGTATTTCCGGCGATCCAGACGGCAGGTCACTTGGAGTCCTTTGGCGGTCGTCGTGCGAGCGATCAGATCTACGATCGTCTCATAATCCCGAACCGGTTCGCCGCGCCAATTCGAGGAGATGAAAGAGAACAGCCGGTGTTCAATCTTGTTCCATTTGCTGGTGCCAGGCGGGAAGTGACAGACGGAGATCGAAAGACCGGTTTCATCCGCCAACTTCTGCAACTCCAATTTCCAGAGTCGAAGTCGCGCGCCATTGCTGCCCACGCCATCCGGGGTGATAAGTAACGCCCGCGCCCGGGCATACAATCGTCTGCCTTCGCTGCGCCACCATCCCCGGATGGATGCCACCGCGAATGCCCCCGTGTCATGATCCGTTCCCACGTTCACGAACCCGGTATTGTGCCCCAGGTCGTAGATGCCGTACGGATAGGCGCGAGCAACGTCGGGAGAAGGAAAGTCGTGTCCGTTTACCCTAACCGGATTCTTTGCGGGAAGCCACTGTTGGCCGCCATTCTTTAGGTTCCTAGCAGTTCCTTCTTCTTGGTGTCCACCGATATAACTGGCATCCCCGTCGCCAAGGCCCGCTTCACCTGTGCGCTGATATGACGGAATTGCGCGTCGCGGTCGGGATGGTCCGCACCCTCCTCCGTCTTGCGGTTGCTTTGCAGGCTGTAGTTCTGATCGCGAAGCAGCTGCGCTACTTTCTCATGACTGACCGGATGCTTCTGCCGGGTAAGTTGAGCGGCCAGCTTCCGAGTGCTCTTGCATATCCAACGCAAGGGAGATTCTGGATCGCGCCGCGTGTCCGGTTCAATCAGACGATCCAACGACACCAGCAGCTTGGGATCGCGCTCGACAGTGCTCTTGCGGCCCGCTCCCGGTCGGCGAATGCGTGCCGGCATAGGGCTTCCCTCCACGATCTCCTGGATCCCCTTGGCAATGGCTTTTCGGGAAAGCCCACTGGCTCGTCAAATCCTGGAAATACCTCCGTACCCCAAGGACAGGGCTTCACTTGCTGCCATCAGTCGCCGACCCCGTTCGTCAAGCAGCGGCCAGACCCCGCTGAACTTTCGCCGCCGTGAAATCTCATCATTGTTCATGCGGAAGAAGTATATCTCACCTTTATTTATTGACACACATCTTAAGCGCGACATAACTCACGAACGGCCTGCCCTACCAGTCGGCAGGCAGGCCATCAATTAATTGTGGTCAGGGGTGGGCCTTTCCAAAATTCTCGGCTATTCCCATGTGTCCGGGCTAGCGCTCCGCCCTAGGACAAGAGCGTAGGCGAAGACAAAAGGAGTAGTTTACAGTTCGTCAGACACCACCTAGTGCGTCACCTGGGAGACGCAGTGCGGACCACTCAGACCACCGGGGAGCAGCAACGCGGCGGTTGGGCCGGAGAGTTCGATGCGCACTACTAGTGGAGTTCCGTTTACGACGATAGGTGTGTTCGAAATCTCAAGTGGATAGGCCAGACGAGCTGGATTCCCTGACTGTTCCAGTTTTCCACGATCAATGAGATGAAAGAGCGACCATATGCCGTTGAACTGGAGCGGCAGGATTCCAGATCCGTAGTTGGCTATGACTTGGGCCTGCTGCGCGGTTTGTGCTGACCATGTGAACTGCTGGGAGACGTCTGCCCCGGAGAACTTCTGCGCATCTACGACGAGTGTGACGCTCTGGATTTCCTTCGAAGGCAGGATGTGTGCGTTGAAGCTGAGAGACGGTGTTGTCGCGCCGTTCGCAAAAAGAGCTTTCGATAACGCAGCAGCTCGATTGAAGAATTGGAGAAAGGCCGGAGTCGGTTTGAGCGGTGCGGTGGGCGCAGCAACCCAGTTCTCGCCTTGCTGCGTGAGGAACGGCTTCAGGGTTGCCGCGTAGAACTGCCAGAGGGCACCGGTCTCCGGCTTGAGCACGGCGGTAACCTCCGTAGGCGTGGCTTCCGTGGTAGCAGTCGGAGAAAAGGGGAACTTGTTCATCAAAGCGGTAAAGTTGTTACAGAAATCGCGGCCAGTCGAGTTGAGCTGTGCCGGTCTCTGTCCACGCACGGCATCCTCCACCGAAGTAATGGGCGCTTGGAGAAGACTAATCACCGCCTGTTCGACGTGCTCATGAGGATCGATGTTGAAGGCCTGCGCCGTCTGACTTACGGCGCCGTGCGCATTGGCGGCCGCGCCGATAACCGGTTGTGTAGCGGCGGGGTTGGTGTCTCCAGAGGGATCCTGCGTGAGCTGCGCCAAAGCACCCTGCAGGCTGACCAGACTGTTGATGTAGTTCAGATTGCCGGGCGCCATCAACCTGTCTGCGCTGTTTGGGGGGACCAAGGCTTGCGTCGGCTGAAATTCGTGCGCAATCTCAGGGTCTGCGACCGCCGTGTTGCGGGACGCGGTAAACATGAGCTCAAGCAAGGACGAATTTGGGTTCGAAAGCACTTGCAGCTTCTGTCTAGCATCCTGCAGGCTGCGGTAACGAACCACGGAGGCCGATCGCAGGAAGCTTCTCCACTGCGCGGAGAAGTCCCCGGCATAGCGTGTCGTGAGTTGCTGTGCGAGCGAGGCGGCCTGGATTGCCGGTGGTGCCTGATCGCCCAGCACCCATAACTCGCCGCTGAAGTATCGTTCCGGGTGCTGCATGGCGGCCTGCATGAAGGCGAACCCATCATGTGTGAAAGCGCCTGGAACTATATGTGTTTCGACGACGGTGGCGGCAGAGCCAGGAAAGAGACGATTGAAGTCAATGGGCGGAGCCACGCGCTCCGCAGCGAGAAGCATGTTCTGGTAGATCCGATTGAAACCGCCGAAGCTGCTGAGATACACACGTGCATGCGTGACAGTCGGCACGACCGGTTGGATGGAGAAGGGGTTGGAGCGGCGGCGCATGTGGTCAGCATAGAAGCGGAACTGCTGCTCTGCTAGCGATTTTTGTAGGTCTGTCTCGGGCCGTTCTCCGTGAATCCAGGCTTCAGTGAGCACAGGAGTGAGAAATTCAGCAGTACTCTTTTCTGGAAAAGAGGTAGTGATGAGATAAGCGCGCAATGGATTGTATGCGGCAAAATAGTCTGCATCGGAGGGAGCTGTGGCCGGGAGTGCCCCCAGAGCTGTTAGGAAGTTCTGCTGCGTCCGGGTGAGGAGCTGTTGTCGAAAGCGATCGAAGTAGATGCGACGCGTGGGCTGAATCAGCGTGTGTCCGCGATAGAGTCCCCATCGATACATCAGGGGAGGTCCGTTCTGCTCGAAGTCATCAAGCTGAACTAAGACCGCACGGAGGCGATCGAGGCTGGAGAGTTGGGAGGTGGATGCGAGCGATGTGGTCACAGCTGGGCCAGTCGGAAGCGCGGCTGCGGAAGCCTCAATTGTGTGTTCGAGCCGGGCGTTATTGCGATACGAGACGCTCAGACAAATGAGCCAGAGGAAGAGCAGAGCAGAGATTGTTGCGAATGCCGTTCTGCGAAGCAGCCGTGCGCGTCCGCTCGAACGTGTCTCGGAGAGTGCGCTGCGATCGTCCAATATCACTTCAGGGAAAAGTTTTGGAAGGAAACACCACTGCGCGACCTTCTGCTGCACAACCTGCGGTGGGGTGGACGCACTTTCCGACTTGAGTTCTCGTAGAGAAAAGATATGGGTAGCATCTGCTTCGAGCTGCGCTTTTCTGGGAGAGGCCGCGGGTGTGCTGACAACCTGCTCTGAGACGTGAGACCGAACGCCAGCGAAGTAAAAGCCGCGCAGGTAGGGGTTTGCGCTAAGGTGGCTGGGACGCGTGAGTTCCACCAGGCAGGAGGTCAGATTGTTACGTAGCTTCTGCAACTCACGCGGGAACTCATAGAGTGTATCCGTGTCCCGCCCGCCAGACTCCCGTGCAAGCATCTCCAGGCGGAACTCGCCGAGGGAGAATACCAGCCGATCGAGCGCGGAGGAAATGACGGAGGTGGCCTGGTCAGCGTGTACACCGCTCGAGGCATTTCCTCGCGGCAACGCCATTCCTAAGGGCTGTGAGATTTCTTCCGTAGTCAGATTGCGCACAAATTCTGCGAAGCCGGGAACCTGATCGAGCTTGGTGAATACCACATAGACAGGTACATCGACGCTGAGTTGACGTGCCAGATTTCGCAACATGTCATTCGTATTGCGAGCGATTGTCGTGCGTGACTCTGACCCACCCGGTCCGAGAAATGTCTCACAGCTGATACACACAACGGCAGCGCGCATGGGGGCCTGCGAGCCGATTGCCCAACGATAGAGCTTCGGCCGGCTATTGCGGATCAGTCCGCTCCATAAGCCAGCGTTTCTTCGAATCGCGTCTCCCGCCTCAACGAGAACAGATTGCTGTGTGTACCAGATATTCGCAAGAGTCGTTGGAACGACGTTCTGATCTTGATAAATCTGGCCGGCGAGAAGCTCGGGGTCGAGACCAGACCGGAGCACGGTGGTAGTTTTGGCTGAATTCGACTCGCCCAGAAGATAGAGCAGGGGGAGGGCGTCGAGCGACTTCGCGCTGGCGCGCTGGGAGGAAGCCAATCGTTGTTGAGCATCGCGCAGAAGCGGCTTGAGTTCGGCGAGTGGCCCCGCTGTTCGTTCAGAGGAACTGCGCGGCTGTTTCGGACGAAATAGCACCATCACTGCCGCTGCAGCAGCGCCTCCGAGGATCATGATCAGAGTGCGGAGTAGAACGAGTGCACCTCCCTGAAGATGAAACAGAGGGCCAGAGAGCCAACTAAAAAGCAACGACAACAGCACGAAGACGAGCGAGAAGATATACGGTGCCACGAAGACTCCTAATGGGCGTTGAGGCTGGTGCTTTGTATGAGCGATACGCCCGAAGCGAGGGATATCTCATAGCCACCAAACGCGAGAACGGCAAGGCCAGCTAAAACGCAGGTTGTTATCAGCAGGCGACGGCGCCAGTGGTCGATTGGTCGGGGCGCGATCGCCGGGGGAGCGCTCGCGAGATTCAGCAGATGCGCCCCACCCCGAATCCGCTGGATGCGCTCGCGAGCCTGACGGAGCATAGCGAAGAGCTCTCCACTATCTCCCAGGGCGTAGCGGCCCCGATATCCCATCAGCAGACACAGGCAATGTAGTTCGAGAACATCGGCGACTTGCATAGAATCCTGTTGCCCGAGACACTTCCTCAGATTGTGGAAGAAGGTCTCGCCTGCAAGATGTCCGCCGAAGAGTTCTTCCTGGAGAGGACGACGAGCCCAATCGGCGAATGCTGGATCTTGGAGGTTCAGCACGCTTTCGTCGAGGAAGGCGACGGCCGCGAACACCCCAATCTGGATCATCTCGCCGGTGTAGCCGAGCGCCCGCGCCTGCTGCATGGAACTCTGCAGCGACTGCCGCATCTGCGAACGAAAGGTCTGGGCATCCTGGACCTGCTGTCGCCGAAAGCGAACGCGCAGAATTGCGGTGAGTGGCTCCTGAAAAGTCGACGCAAGGCTCGCGGTCCGAGTTGTACTCATAGCGACGACTCCACGATGACGGTCAGTTGAAATTCCGCATGACCGATGTCGCCGGGGATATAAATGCCAACGGTTTTCGTGTTTAGAATGTGTTCCCAGCACGGCCCGGCGGTATCGATCGCGAAATACTGCATATCCGGCTCGGCACGAAGCGCGGCAGGTGGAACCGGGAGATGCGTGAGGGGCATCCCGGGAAGTGCACGCTTCACCAGTTCCGGCACAAATCGCGCAGAGCAGACCTTCACTAATTGCGACACAAGCCTGGGCTGCTCGGACTCACCGATCGACGATCGTACACCCAGGATCCATCTCGCTCTACGCAAACAGCGGTCATCTGCAACCGCGGCCTGATGAATGTACGGTTCATTCAGCGTAAAATCGAGCGTGACGGTATTTGAGGGAACCACAATCTCAAGGTGGCGCTTGATGTGATCGCAAAGGGCCTGGAATCCTGGGCCAGGATTGCGATGGTCGTAGTCGGGAAGTGTCCGCGGATCGGAATCAACAGCGAAGGTGCATAGCGCACCGGCAAGCCTCGAAAGCTCTAGGAAGCAGTCTCCGGGATGCGCATGCCTGGTGTGCACAAGATGTCGCAGCGGAGGCATGGCGCTGTGAAGTGCATGCAAAAACCAGTAGTTAGCAACATCGAGTGCGGAGATGCCAGGCTCGAAGCGCTGCGCCCGGGATGCTCCCCGTCTGATGGTTCCACTTTTCTCACCCACAACTTCAAGGATCCGCTTGACCATCAACATCAATGTATGACTGGCGCTGATGCGCAGACAGCACGGTATGAATTCTTCGTCATAGGCGAGGTGTCCTTGGCTGTCACGAACGACGCGTGCCAATGGCAATGCCGTCATCTCCGGAGTGAGTTCGCTTTCGACAACGATGCGAATATTCTTGTGGGCAACCTCAACTTCCCGCGCGTCGATGCCATTGGTCTCGTCGCGAAAGGTTCGCAGCATCCGCGAGTAACGGGAGCGAGTGGACTCCTCCGTTAAGTCGGAGTCGAAGCCGTCGTTCTTTCTCAGCGGACTTGCAAGATATAGCAACAGGTCTGCGGCTGTCGAAGGAAACAGAGGAGCGATGTTTCGAGACGAAGGAGCTGAGTCGGAGACGGGCATGTCGAACGAAAGTCCATCAGCAAAGATGCCCGAGGCTTGAACAATCGAGGCGGTACCATTTTCGATCGCCTTCCGGTCCAGTTCAAGATCCAGAATGCCCCACGGATCACGCCACAGGCTGTTAGAAGCAAATGCGATCGAGTCTTCAAAGTAGCGACTCTGCGCCTGGAAATGATGCGGAGCGAGATACATTCCTTCCGACCACACCACGCGCGACAAAAATTTCATAATAAGCGACCAAGGAACTCAGGTTGAAGATGTTCTAAACAAAGAGCCCGTATTGGGCCCGATTAATGAAACTACGCTTCTACAGAACTGTCCTGCGGCCAGACCTGTGAGTACTCTCACAAGTAGCAACACAATTCAGTCCACTTTATTCCCGCGACCTTCAATCGTTGGGATGCATCTTTACTATTTGAAGAGTGGCATGTACCCTGCAAACGAATTGGTTCCTCGATTGGTCGAGGACGGAGAGATAACCCATTGCAATCGCAGTTCAATGATCACGCGGAAAAAACGTCTAGTGAGTCGTCTGGCGATACCCCCTTGAGCGCCACCGGATTGTTCCCGCGTGTTCCCAGCGTGTCGGACAAGAATATTGAAGACCGGAAAGACAGTATTTCGGATTCACGTGAGCCCCCGGCCGGAGAAATCGTTGCTCCTGCTACACCAAGCCCGCTTCATGCGTCGTCGGATGCGGCATCTTCGGCTCAAGCAGTGGAACCGGCGGCGATGCCGCCGCTGTCCGGTGACCGGCGTGTCGACCTCACCGGGGTCTTCAGGCAAGTCGCCGTTGAAAAGCCACGTGGTATTTCTTCGGTCTCTGCAGAGCGAAATCTTCAGGGTGGAGAAATGCGCAATCGGCCTGAATCGAACGCAACGAAGGCGCCCCTCGCTCGCAGCGACTCGCGTGTCCCTCCTGCGGACGATGTGGCGCCGGGCTTTACGCAGATGTTCCAGGCACTTTCCCAGCCGCCAGCGACGACGGGCGGGGCTTCCACAACTCCAGGCGCGGTAGCTCGACGCAGTACGCAGGCCCAACCCGCGTCAAACGAAGAGAACGTGCTGTATGCAGAGTGGAACCAAGGAACGCATCAGGGAGTTAGTGGTATGGGTCGTAGAGACGACATGCCGACCTCTGTGAAGCCTCCTGCGCAAGGGGAGTTCACCAGCCTTTTTCGAACACTCGAGGAGGAAGGCTCGCGGCCAACTCGTGCAGCGGCCGAGATGCGGCCACTAAGATCCGCCTCAGACTCGACGCCCGAAGTTGGCGGTGACTTTACTCGGCTTCTCCGCTCACTCTCTGCCGACCAGCCTGACGCTATAGCCCTGCCGGGAACATCCGCTCATCCTCCATCGACAGCAGTATCGTCGAGCGGGCCGGGAGAGTTCACCAGGATCATTTCTGGTTCGATGCTGCGCGAAGCTCAGGTGCGCTCCACAACTCCGCCCGCGAACGTTATGGAGGGAGAGGAGGCATCTAGCGCTGGGACCGCACCTTCCGAGACCCCCCCTACTCCATTCCCTGGCGCTCTGGCCTCACCACAGACGGCGCCTCCGGCTACTCCAGAGCAAGTTGTACGTACGCAGAATGCCCCATCAGCATCTTCGGCGCCATCGCCGACGCTGCCAGCGTTGCAGCCTGCTGCACCGAGCAAGCTGCAACAGTACATGCCGCTGCTTCTCATCGCAAATCTTTTTGTTATGTTCGTTGTGTTGGTGGTGGTTGTCTTCGTCCTTGCACGTCGTTGATGCGGAAGGGCGACAGTCAGTCCTTACTAGGAGGGGCTGCTGTCGCTTGGGAGAAGGACGATAAGCTCGATGATGGGGTTGGAACATAGGTCCCAACAGTTTCTCGTGCGGACGATCGTCTCCCAGGCGGCTCCGGTTCGGTCCAGGCTGAAAGTACTGATAGTTCAGCTCACAGGAATCTCACGTGGCGGGCTTGTGACATGCGACATCGCGAGTCCGGCCAGAGCTTGCCGGATCAATGTTTCGAGGTGCGTGGCGGAGCAGATCTTCACTAAAGCTGGCGCTCGCGAAATCAAGTCGGCGGGCGGCATCTCCGCTGCGATCGCGAGACATCCCGATTTTTCAAAGCAATGATGCGTGTTGGTACGGGGGTGTAGCACCAGCGTTAAAGCTTTTGCCCAGCATTTGGAATATTTGCTTGGCAAGCGGTGTTCTACAAACAAACTGATCTCAGGTTCGAAGCGGACAAGGGAGGGCGAGATATGGCAAAAGACTTCAGCGAATTAAATAATTACGCAAAACGGGAATACAAATTTGCCCAGAGAGACTCCTACAGGCTGATTACTCAAGCTATCACGGCGGGCGCACTACGCCATGATAGAACACGCGGCGTGTGCATGGGAGCGACGCTAAAGTGGATCAACGAAAAGCTCTCAACCTCGAATAGCTATATCAAGTCCGATGGTCGCCTTCGTGGGTCTACGCAAAGAGAATTTTCGAACTCAATCAATCCGGTGTCCCGTGCGATGGCAGGCCTATCTATTCCGAGAAACACAGCCCTTGGAAAAGTTGTTACCTCAACTCCAGCTCTGAATCGGGCGTTCAAAGGCAAGAGTAATGCGCGGAACGAAGGTACGGTGAGGAAGGCAGCTGACGTGCAGACCCTCTACGCAAACGCCCTCTATGCAAAAGTGTCAGTGGACGCCGCTCGCCAAGATATGGATAAAGTGATGAAAACCAATGAGTACACCCCGGCGCCGATATATGAAAACGTTCCGATAGCTCAACGTTTTGGTTACACGCCTCAGCGCCGCGAGTCAGATACTATCGCGAGAGCCGCCTTTGGCTTGCCCGCTGGTATTGCAATCCTGATCGAACTGCACAACGCAGCTGGAGAACCAGGGCACGCGATCGCTTTTTATCGAAGCCGTCCAGGTGACATGGGCTTGGGAGGCAAAACGCTGTACTTCTTCGATGCGAACGCCGGTGTATACAAGATCGCAATCACTACTGAAGCGAACATCAAAGACTTTATTGAGGCATGGCAACGGGTTTATGAAAGAGACGAACATTCAATGACCTGGAGGACAGCAGCGGGCGACTGGTGCACGGCGTTTAAGCGTCAAAACTTCATGTAAACGACCGGGGGGCTGCCTGTCGCGGGCACACGTTGAATTTGCCGCAGTACAAATGGAAGCGATCGAAGCACCGGATTGGATCACGCCGGGTGCCCCACCCTTCCAATCTCCACCCATCAAAGACACTTGGGGAGGGGCCCATCCTTCGCAACGGTGGAACTCCGCTTCCAGCCGCCATGCTGATCGGATCTGATCAGATAGTCATAGAGGTACAGCTTCAGCAGATCTCGCGGAACGGGTAGCCCGGGACGCCCAGTTTCCGCCGCTTCGGCTCGTTCGAAGCCGAGAACAACCATTGCATTGATGGCATCGCTCCCGCAAAGACATCTCTCATCTATCTTTGTTGAAACTGAGTTCCCTCACAGGCTCGGATTGGCGGTTCGGTTTCACCTGAACTATGCACAGGGCCGATGCTATGTGTGGGGAGTGAGGGATAAGGCCATTTGGAAACCCCTGAGAATCCTGTATTAGAACAGTAGGAGGGCGAAGTTCGCAGCTTCGCAGACCGATTCTCAGGAGTAACCCAAATGGTGAGTTATGCAAATCAGACTACTCGTCGCAGCCCCGTGAATCAAGGGGATCACGCAGATATTTCAAAGCCCAATAAAATCGGGGCTTCCACGCCCTATGACTTCGAGGCCAGGAATCTGACGGCCTACGGAGGACTGCTTCCGGTGATCACGATGCTGGAGAAACTCGGATTCCAGCAGTTGGTCGAGGAAACCCTGACGGTGAAGCGGCAGACCCGTGCGATGCCGATGTTCGGGTTCATTCTGGGGATGGTGCTGAGCTGCTGCGTTGGGTTCTCGCGCTTGAATCATCTGCGATTTCTGAAGCGCGAACCGATGCTGACCG
Organism: Edaphobacter sp.; assembly: GCA_025462755.1. Taxonomy (GTDB): domain Bacteria; phylum Acidobacteriota; class Terriglobia; order Terriglobales; family Acidobacteriaceae; genus Edaphobacter. The sequence goes on along the minus strand of JAOAPF010000193.1, from coordinate 25,063 downwards.
GCATTCTACGCGTGGCGCATCTTCCTCCGCAGAGCACCTTCTGGCGATTTCTGGCCTCGCTTCATCTGGGCGTGGCGCGACAACTGCTGAAGGTCCAGTGGCGCATGCGGGAACGGGTCTGGGAGGCGGCGAACGTGCAGCTCGACGAGATCACCGTGGACACCGACACTACGGTGCATACGTTGTTCGGCAACCAGATGGGCGGGCGCAAGAGTTATAACCCGAAGAACAAAGGGAAGAAGAGCTACCAACCCATCCTGCGCTTTATCGCCGAGACGCGGGAATACGCGGCGGGATCGTTGCGCACTGGCGACCGGCCCAGCGGCTAGGAGATCGCCGAACATCTAGAGAGCGTGTCCAAGGGTCTGCCGCAGGGGTGAAGACTGTCTTCGCACGAGCCGACTCGGGCTTCTACTGCTGGCAGGCGGTCGAAGCTTATGAGAAGAAGAGCTGGCGGTTTATCATGGTGGCGCGCAAGACGGCACGCCTGGTGGACCAGTTGCAGAGGGCGAAGTGGAAGCGCTCTCCACTGACCGTTGACCACAGCGCCCAAGGAGGCGTTTCCTCGTAGCTCCGTGGGAGGGCTCGACTGGCAGTTTACACGCACATGGCACGGCGGAAGTTCGACGACAAAAGAAGCCACTTCACACGGTCAAATCCACGACCGCAGCAGCCGGCCGTTGTCGATCCCGGCCGCGGTCGTCCAGACGTCCGTTCGAATCGTCACCGGAGGTGCCTCAAGCTCTGGACCAGGATCCTCTCGTCTGCTCTGAAAGTGACTTATACACACTGAAGCGGTCCAGCCGCGGTTGGCCAGCGGCTGTAGGCGCTCGCTTCAATCATGAGTGGTCTCAGCACGAACGGGACACGCTGCTCTGGCGAACTGACTCAGGCTGCCGGCGGTCCAAGATTTAAGTACAGCGACCTCACGAAACATCCAAGATTTAAGTACAGCAAAATCAGCCTCACAAGCCACAATTCATGATTGTAAGTACAGCGCGACAGGCGCCATCAGGACTTATGCGCCTCGCATGTCGGTTCAGCCTTGGCCTCTTGAATCCAGGGATTTTACGGCGTCAAGGGTTGGCTTCGACCACCACTGTGAGATCAAAGTCCGCTTCGGCAATCTCACCGGGAATATAAATGCCAATGCGCTTGGTCTGCAGGATGTGTTCCCAGCAGGGGCCTGACAGGTCAATCGCAAAATACTGTTTGTCTGCTTCTGTGCGAATGGCGGAAGGAGGCACAGACAGGTGCAGCAGGGTGAGCCCAGGCAGCGCGCGACGTACCAGCTCTGGCACAAAGCGCGCGGAGCAAACCTTGATGAGTCGCGGCACACCGTCGATAAGGTCCGCCTCGCCGAGATTGGCCCGGATGCCAAACACCCAGCGGGCACGTCGCAGACACCGTTCGTCCAGAACATCGGCTTCCTGAACGTAAGGAGCCCCCGGTGTGAATGTGAGCGCTACCGTGTTGGTCGGCACTACCAGCTCAAGATGCTTACGAATGTGTGCATCGAGCGCCCGAAACGCATGCCCAGGGTTGCGATGATCGTAGTCTGGCAGCTCATCGAGTGATGTTTCGGTGGCAAAAGTTGAGAGTGCGCCTGCAAGTCGCGATAGCGCCAGATAGAACTGCTCAGGGTGAGCGTGGCGCGTGGCACACAGATGCCGCAACACTGGCGCGGCGGTGGACAGCGCATGGAGAAACCAGTAAGTCGCCACATCGAGCGGGGCTGTGCCGGCTTCAAACCGTCCGCGCTGCTGCATGGAGCGCGAGAGCGGTCCCATCTTTTCGGCAAGTATTTCGAGCAGGCGCCTGCCGAGCAGCATCAGCGTTGGACTGGCGGCCATGCGCAGCGTAGGAGCGATGTACTCAGGGTCGTACAGCAAACCGCCGCGGCCATCACGCACTAAGCGTGCAATTGGAATGGTCGACATTCCCGGAATCACTTCCCGTTCGGTAAGCAATGAGAGATTTACTGCACCGAGGGGGACTTCGCGTTCATCAATCCCATTCGTGTTATCTCGCAAAATGCGTGCTATCGTGCGAAATCGAAAGGAGCTTTCATTCTGCTCCTCCTTCGCCGGATCGAGTCCGCCGTATACCTGACCAGAAGCGTTCATACAAGGCACCGCCAGGTGCAGGAGTACAGCGGCATCCGTAGAAAGGAAAAGCTCTTCAGCGCTGCGGGGCGGCGCTGCCGGGGCTCCCCCATGGGTTTCAAACGCAAGGCCATCCTCAAACACGCCTGCGGCCTCAAGCAGCACGATGCGCCCATTACGCAAGGCGTCTTCATCGAGGCGCGCGTGGAGCAAGCCCCACGGTTCGAGCCATAGACTCCGTGTGACGAAATCAATTGTGTCTTCGTAGAAGCCGCTTTGTGCCTGGAAATGCTGAAAGCTGATATACATGCCTTCGGACCAAATCACTCTGGAAAGAGACCTCATAGTCAGGCGGCTCTCCTGCGCTTCTCGTGTGGGGAGTTGATGACGTGCTGCTCGGTGGCCTCGGATGGGACCCGATCCCAGTTTGGTTTTGTTGTCCTTTGCTTCATACCAAACCTACTTTACCGCGTTTGCTGCTGCTTATAAATCCAACCGCAAAATGTAGAGCATTGCGTGTCATGAAGAGTGCCGCTGCGAGAGTAAACAGTGCGCCTTCACCCATATCAACGCCGCAACAAAATGGCGTTGCGGCAGGATCGCCGATTAGCTCTCCACCCGCCCTGCCGCAGCTTACTCCTGCTGCGCTTCCTTGTGGCTCCCGTTCGAACCATACTGGAACACCTTGCACCATGGCTGCTCGTTATGAATGGGGTGCTACTGGCGCTGTTTGTCCTACTGGCCTCTTTACTGCTCCTGCATCACCACCAGTAGCCACCACGCACAGGTAGGCCTGAGGTTTGTGTGTGCGGATGGTTTCAGTACGAGAAGGGACACCGTTTGCTGCCTTTTCTTACTATGTAGGTATGTGGTTCACTGCAGCAGAATGATCAACTCCATCTGGAGATCCCCAAGTTCGCCTGGAGCATACACAGCAATATTGCGCGCGCGCGTAACCGACTCCCACATAAATCCGCGCGATTCGATGGAGAAATACTGGTAGTCGAGGCGCACCGGAATGGCACGGGGTGGAACAGGCACATGGACGAGCGGGAGACCAGAAAGCGCCTGACGAATCAGGTCTTCGATCTGTGTGCCCGAGCCGACCTTTGCGAGCATGGGAAAGCGTGTCATCAATTCTCCTCGCTTTATCGTGGAAGAGACGGCGAGATAGAAACGTGCAGAGCGAAGATATTCATCCTTTTCAATCGTAGCTGCATATACCATCGGATGCATCAGCTTCAGCGGCAGCGCGATGAAGTTGTTGGGAACGACAGTGCCGAGTAGCTCACGCAGCAGTGAGTCGAGCGCAGAGAAGCAGGCTCCAAGATTTTCGTGATCATAAGGCGGGAGGTCGCGTGCTTCGGCCGTCTTTGAGAAGGTCGTAAGAGCCCCGGCGAGTCGCAGCATGGCCGTAAACAACTTTTCGGGATGCACCCGAGTTGCCCCCAACAGATGCCGCAGGCCGGGCAATTCGGTATTGAGGGTGTACAGGAGCCAAAAGTTGGCGATATCTGACGCACTAAAGTCGGCAAGATTTTCATTACGCTGTCGGCGCGCACCTGCAAGTTGGCTGGCGCGTGCGACCAGCAACTCAACCAGACCCCGCAGAATACCGATCAGGTAGCTGCTTCCGTGGACATCGAGCAGCGGCGGAACGAACGTAGAGCTCAGTTGATAGAGGCCGGCTTCGGTCCGCTCCACAAGCGCGAGCGGCAGAAGTACGGAGCCTTCCATCGTCTCGCCCTCGGCAAGGATGGCGAGATTATTGCGAGCAAGTGCCACAGGGCGTTCGCCGGCAGCCTGTCCGGTATCGTCACGAAGCAGTTGCACTTCAGAAAAGAAGCGAGTGCTCAGCCCACCGCGTTCCGACCCAATATTGAGGCCTCCTTCGCGATGCTGTGGTACGGCGAGAAAGAAAGTGCACTGGCGCCGCCCTTCCGGAAAGCACTTCTCGAGTGAGCGAGCCCGAGGCAAGGGACTTCCGTGATCTGTGTCGAAGGCGAGATGGTCGGGGAAGAGCCCGCTGCATGAGTTAACCGCGAGTGTGCCATTTGCTACGCCGCCACCGTCAATGGCAAGTGTCAGAAAACCCCAACTGCGGAACGTGAGCGCATCAAGTTGGAATCCAAGCAGTTCTTGGAAAAAACGATCTTGTGCCTGAAGATGCTGCGGGGACAAAAAAACACCTTTGGCCCACACCACAGGAAGCATTTTAGACATCGGAAAGCACTCCTTGCACGCGTTGGAACTAGGTCGCTGTAGAGAGCCCACGCCTAAAACATCCAACTCCGCTCGGGTAGAGCAACCTTGATTCTGCTCTAATCATAAATCCCGAGTGTCGTCTCGCACGCGTTTTAGCTTAGCACCTCATTTCTTTCATGTAAATTTTACGACCCCGGCAAATAACTGTGCCTAAGAAGGAATAAATCACGATGGCATGTGTTTAGTCCGACAGAAACATTTAGCAGTAAAGAAACATCGGGTGGACCAGCTAGACCCTAGATTTTTCAGTATTCGTTTCAAGTGCGCTTTCGAACTCGTTCGTAACACGCACAGTGCAGTTGTAATGCTTAAGTCAAACCGATTTGATGAGGTGTCGTTCATGGCAAGAGAAAATACACAGCATAAGCTTGATCGTGTGCGTTCGCCGCGCGTACAGATTACTTATGATGTTGAAATCGGCGATGCAATTGAGTTGAAGGAACTTCCGTTTGTGATGGGAGTGCTCGGAGACCTGACCGGCCAGCCGAAGAATCCACTCGCCGCTCTCAAAGAGCGCAAGTTTGTAGAGATTACTCCTGACAACTTCGATATGGTGCTTAAGGGGATGGAGCCGCACTTGGCTTATTCCGTCGCGAATAAGCTGAGCGACACCGGCGATGGCGCACAGATCAAGGTCGATCTTTCGTTCGAGTCGTTGGACGATTTTTCCCCCGAGAACGTTGCGAAGAAGATTCCGCCTCTGCGCGACCTTCTCGAGTTGCGCAAGCGTCTTTCGGACTTGAGCGGCAGTCTGCAGGGTAACGACAAACTCGATGAAATGTTGTTGGATGCTGTATCCAACACAGAAATGCGCGACAAGCTGCGCAAAGAAGTCGAATCCAGGGGAGGTACGCAGTGAGCGCAACTAAGTCGACAGCCGTAGAACCCTCATCTGTCGCTCCTGTGAGTGGCGAGGTTCAAGAAGCATCGTTACTTGATCAGATCGTTGCCCAGGGCCGCTTCAGCAAGGATGCGGTGAGCCAGGAGCGCGGGCGCGACATGATCAAGGAGTTTGTGGCCCAGGTGCTCGAAGGCCACATGACTGTAAGCAAAGATGCTGAAGCCACAATCCAGGTGCGTATCGCACAGATTGACCAGTTACTCTCGCTGCAATTAAACGAAATACTTCATCATCCGGCCTTTCAAAAGCTTGAAGCGACTTGGCGCGGCATTAGATACCTGATGGATCAGAGTGAAACCAACTCCATGCTCAAGATCAAGGTACTCAATATTTCTAAGAGGGAGCTACTCAAGGATCTGCAACGTGCCTCGGAGTTCGATCAAAGCGCCTTGTTCAAGAAGGTCTACGAGGAAGAGTTCGGAGTCTTCGGCGGCGCGCCGTTCGCTGCGTTGCTTGGCGACTACGAGTTTGGGCGCGGGCCTGAAGATATCGAGCTGTTGGAGCGGATTGCCCAGGTCTCCTCCGCCGCGCATGCACCGTTCCTTTCTGCGGCTTCCGCAGGGTTGCTCAATCTCGAAGACTTCACTCAGCTGGGGAATCCCCGAGACATTGGAAAGATATTTGATACGACGGAGTATGCCAAGTGGAAGAGCTTCCGCCAGTCCGAGGACTCCCGCTATGTGGGTTTGGCGCTGCCCCACATCCTCATGCGTCTGCCGTATGGAAAGGAGACGAAGATGGTTGATGAGTTTGCCTACGAAGAAGCCGTCGATGGCACGGACCACTCCAAGTATCTGTGGGGCAATGCAGCCTTTGCTTTGGGCGCCCGCCTCACAAACGCGTTCGCAAAGTATGGTTGGTGCGCCGCAATCCGCGGAGTTGAAGGCGGTGGCCTGGTGGAGGGGCTTCCCGCACACACCTTCCGTACTGATGAGGGCGATGTCGCGCTGAAGTGCCCCACCGAGATCGCGGTGACAGACCGTCGGGAGAAAGAGCTTGCCGATCAGGGTTTGATACCGCTAGTGCACTGTAAGGGAACCGATTATGCCGCATTTTTCAGTGTGCAGTCGGGGAACAAGCCGAGGCTCTACGACAAGGACGCAGCCAATGCGAACGCGCGACTCTCCGCGCAGCTTCCCTACATTCTCGCTATGTCGCGGTTTGCACACTATCTCAAGGCGATCATGCGTGACAAAATCGGCAGCTTCACATCACGTGAAGAATGCCAGGTCTTCCTCAGTCGATGGATTGCGCGCTATGTGCTTGCGTCCGACAATGGATCTCAATCAGCTAAGGCAGCATTGCCATTACGTGAAGCTAGCATTGAGGTGTCGGATGTTCCAGGCAAGCCCGGTGCGTACCGCGCCGTAGCTTTTCTCCGGCCGCACTTTCAACTGGATGAGCTTACCATCTCGCTTCGCCTTGTTGCGGAGCTTCCTGAGTCTGCTCGCGGCTAGGCTGCGCCCAATTTCCAATCACGCAATTTGCACCTAAAACTATAACGGAGATAAGGAAAATTTATGGCATCCGAAACGTTCAAAAATTGGTGGATTCAAATTCCCGGAGTTCAAGGTGATCCAGACGTACCATCTGCAGTTAAAGGATATATTGAGTTAGTCGATTTCCACCTAAATCTGGAGTGCACTACTACGGGAGTTGGCAAGTCTCCTACCAAACCGGTGGTCAATCCCTGCTCCGTAGGGTTGAAGGGGGACGCGGCTGCGGGCCTGCTGTTCAAAAGTATGTGCGAGGGCACAAGCTTAGGGTCCATCGTAATAAAAGGGCTCAAGACGGCGAATTCACTTCAGGAAGTTTTTACCGAATATACCTTTTCAAACGCTTACGTCTGCAATTTATCATTTGCACAGGACATGGACGGAGGGCTGGCGATAGGTACTTTTGTCTTTGTCTTTACCACACTCAAAGTGCAGTCCTATTTACAAAATGCAAAAAGCGGTGCTATGGAGACGGCGACGACGGTTACTTACGATCTCCCTACTCAAAAAACTACCTAGGTAAGTCACTTATGGATGCAAGCGCGCTCTACAAGGCCGGGCAGTTGGGCCCGGCCATTGAGGTGCTTGGCACTGAACTGCGCACGCGGCCAAGTGATACCAAGCGCCGCACTTTTCTCTTCGAGCTGCTTTGCTTCGCTGGCGAATATGCCCGCGCCGAAAAACAGCTTGATATACTTGCCGAATCGAATAGAGACACCTTCGCCGGCTCCATGCTGTATCGGGCCGCACTTCATGCACAGCGTACGCGTGAGGATTTCTTTCTTGCTGGTCAACTACCCACAAGCGATCCGGCGACTGGTCCAATCTCCGGATCGTTGAATGGGACTACTTTTACTTCTTTAGAGGACGAGGACCCTAGGTTTGGCAGGCATCTGGAGGTGTTTATTGCTGGAAGCTATACCTTGGTTCCTTTTCGATACATCCAGCGAATAGAGATGGCACCTCCTAAGCGTCTCCGCGATCTATTGTGGGCAAGAGCGATGCTCACCACTACATCGGATTTTCGCCTGCAGGACCTCGGTGAAGTATTGCTTCCAGTGCTCTCGCCCGGTAGTTGGGCCTCGGGCAACGACCTAGTGCGACTCGGTCGTGTAACTGTGTGGGAGAACGCGAACGGAGAAGGAGAAAAAGACGCGGTTCCTCTCGGGCAGAAGAGTCTTCTCGTTGACGGTGAAGCATGCCCATTTCTTTCCACGCGTAAGCTAACCTTCGCGCATACCTCATCGATCCCCGCGGAGGTCCAATAGTGCCACTACGCCAGGACCTGCTAACGCCTATCGTTGGAGATAATCCAGCAGGCGCAAGCCTCCGTTACGAACTCGTCTACGGGCAGATCAAAGAGGCACGCACCGAAGAAGATGAGACGCTCCCGGCTGGGGCCTGGGACCGTCCGGTCAAGCGGGCCGATTTAAACCTTGTTGTAAAACTGGCCGGTGACGCGTTGGCCAATAGGAGTAAGGACCTCCAACTCGCAGTCTGGCTGGGAGAAGCGGTCTGCAAGCAGGAGGGTATCTCTCTACTGTCGCCTGTATTGCAGCTTTGTCTCGAACTGCAGCAGAATTTCTGGGAGATTTTGTACCCGGAGATTGATGATGGGGACTTGGGCTTGCGCGCAGCGCCTCTCCAGTGGGCCGCAAATCGCTATACCGTAATTGTCTATAGTGTTGGGCTTACCAGCCGTGGCATCGACTTTTTCGAGTACAAAGCGGCTCGCGCTGCTGGGAGGGAAGAAGAGGCAAACAATAACGAGCAGCAACGTGCGCTCCGGCAGCAGATCATTGACCAAGGCAGGTCTACAAGCGAAGCGGTAGACGAGGCGACCGCGGCAACACCGAAGTCCTTTTATACAGAGTTAGAACAAGCATTGCATTCAGCTAGAGAAGTACTGCTCGAATTGGAGATCTATTGCGACGAGCATTACGGGGAAGACGGCCCATCCTTCCGCAAGCTACGAGAGGCCATTGAGGAGGTGCAGAATCTCGCGAGTTCACTGCTGCGCGAGAAACGACGGCTAGAGCCGGACCCGATAGAAGATAAATCCGACAATGGTATCGAAGGCCACTTCGGTGTATCTGATGAGGAAGATCATGCCGAGTCGGTGCCCGTCTCACACAAAGAGGAAATGAAGGACGAGAAACCTCCGCAGACGAGCTCCACCTCGATCCCTAAACGTCGACTGCTCAAGGCAAACGACCAGACGATAGTACCCGAAAGTTGGAGCGATGCTCTGAGCCGCATCGAAAGCGCTGTGGGTTACATGTACGAGCAGGAGCCAAGCAGTCCTGTGTCGTTTCTGGTGCGAAGTTCCATGCGTGTTGCCGAACTGCGTGTAATTTTCGAAGAGCTACGACACGAAGATCTTGTAGCGCCCTCTACCGAACTTAGGCAGTCGATTAAAAACGTAGCCAATCTAGGGGACTGGATGGAGGTACACCGCCAGAGCTTTGAGGCCCTTGGTACACCATGCGGTCGCGGTTGGCTTGACCTCTATCGTCATCTTTGGACCAGTTGTCGCGAAGTGGGTTGGGAGGCACAGCAGCGCTCCATTGTCAATGTAGTGTCTCAGATAATGCGCGAAATACCAGAGTTACCGGAATGGACATTGAATGATGACACTCCGGTTGCAAATCCGGACACGGTGCGCTGGCTTGCAGAGGAGATCGCACCACCTGCTGCGGCGGGAGGTCAAGACGCCAATGAGTTGGCGACGGCTTCCGATCCTACGCCCATACTCACGGCCCTACTAGCAGCTGAAGCCAAATCCTCCGACACGGCAAATGAGGAAAATCTGTTCGTCAAGGCTCAGGCGCTTACCGCCAAAGGCCAGATCCAGGGAGCCATACAAATGTTGGCGCACGATGCCGCGTATCAATCGGTTGGGCGTTTGCGTTATGGTCGTAACCTTCAGATCGCCGAGCTATGTGTGCAAAGTGGGAATATAGCTGTTGCCGTGCCCGTATTGCAGGGCCTTGTACGTGAAGTGGAAGAGCGAAAGCTTGAAAGTTGGGAGCCTCGGCACACAGCTGCACGCCCCTATGCGCTGCTCCTGCAATGTGCGCCTATGGACAAACTCGATACCCAATCCATCTTTGCGCGCCTGTGTGCAATTGATCCGAGCGCTGCACTAACCATCACTTCACCCGTAGAGGGTTGAGAAAGAAGGCGAGTCATGGCAAGAGCATCTGAGTTACTGGTGGCACAATCTATGCTCGACCGGCTGAGTACAACAGAAGACTGGCCCGTGACGCGCGCGCAGTCAATTCATTTTTTGCGCGACAGCATCAAGCGCAATCTTGAATGGCTACTGAACACGCGCCGCCCGCCCGTCGCGGCCATTGAAGGCTACCCACTCGCCCGGCAAACGGTTCTTTACTATGGGCTGCTCGACCTCAGTTCATTAAGCCTTACCTCAAGCGACGATCAGCGGCGCCTGCAGCAGGGGATCACCGAGATGATCGAGCACTCTGAGCCTCGGCTGCGAGAGGTTCAGGTGCGGCTCGAAGAAGGAGACCTACAGAAAAAAAGACTACGCTTCCACATCGGAGCACATATGCAGATGAAACCTTTGCCTGAGGAGATCGTCTTCGACACTGTACTCGATCTCACTACCGGCGAGTATCGGGTGGACTAAAGCCATGCGCCCCGAACTGCTGGATTCATATGAACGAGAACTTACTTATCTCCGCGACATGGGTGCGGAGTTTGGCCGCACGTATCCGCGCGTGGCGAGTCGACTGTTACTCGAACCAGATCGTTGCGAAGATCCCCATGTAGAGCGCCTGATCGAGTCGTTCGCCTTTATGGCGGCTCGCCTCCATCTGCGTCTGGATGACGATCTGCCGGAGCTTACCTCCTCACTGCTAAATCTCATCTATCCGCATTATCTGCGGCCTATTCCGGCGATGACTGTAGTGGAGTGCCAGATAGAATCTGAGAGCGCCGGGAAACAGGGGGCCGCGCTTATGCTGCCCGAAGGTACGGCGCTCAGAACGCGGCGAAATGTGGACGGCATGACGTGTCGTTTTCGCACCACCTACCGGGTTGAGCTATGGCCAGTCACGGTGGCTGAGTGCACCTGGCGCATGCCGGAGCAGCTGCCACGTCCGGTGAGAGTCGCCGGCGCCATGGCCGCTTTGCGTGTGGTGCTCCGAGGTGGCAAAGACGTTAAGCCCGGCGCACTCGGGATCTCTTCACTGCGCTTCTACATTGCAGGTGACAGCAACGTAGTCTTCACGCTGTATGAATTGCTGGCAAGCAAGTGCATCTCGATCTTGCTGAGCGATCCTCATGCGGCCAATGGGCAAACCATCTCCATCTCTCCCTCTGCGCTCAAGCCCGTGGGTTTTGAGGAAGAGGAAAGTCTCTTGCCGTATCCGAGGCGCTCTTTCGACGGCTACCGGCTCCTGCAAGAGTATTTTGCATTTCCACAGAAGTTTCTTTTTTTCGATCTCTCGGGGTTAGAGGTCATGTCGGCGTTTGCGTCGAGTGATGAGGTCGAACTACTGTTCCACTTCGGCCGATTCGAGAGGCCGGAGCGTCAGCAAGCCCTGGAGGTTGGTGTCTCAACGGAAACGCTACGGCTTGGCTGCACCCCGGCCATTAACTTGTTTTCGCAAACCGCCGAACCGATCCTCCTTACCCAGACGCAGCATGAGTATCGCGTGGCGGCCGATGCACGCTTCACCCACATGATGGAGGTGTTCTCCATTGACAATGTGCTTGCAACAAGTCCGAGCAAGCGCCAGACTACGCCGCTCGCTCCGCTCTATGCCTACCGTTACAGTACGCTTGCCCTGGAGCACGGCGTGTTCTGGCATGCCAACCGCCGATATTCGTCGTTTGAAGAGCGACAACCTTCGTCCATATTTCTGTCTCTTGTCGATCTTAATGGGGCATTCACGGAGCCGGGCACGGAGGTACTGACAGTTCACTGCACCTGTTCCAATCACGACCTGCCGTCGCGGCTTAGCTTCGGGGTTCCGGAGGGCGACTTCGAGGCCGTAAATTTCGCCGGTATACAGCGAATTCGTGCGCTGCATCGCCCCACCGCATCGCTTGATCCACCTGCAGGCAAGGGCCAGCTGTGGCGGCTCATCTCGCAGCTATCGCTTAACTATCTTTCTCTCGGTGAAGAAGGTTTGACAGCGTTGCAAGAGATACTTCGTATCCACAACTTCTCTGAATCGTCACAGGTTGAGTCTCAGGTCGCGGGTCTTGTCGCCATGCGCAGCAAACGTCACTTCGCAATCATGCGCACCGATTACGGTAACACTCCGGCAAGGGGCACACGCGTCGAAATAGAACTCGACGAGCGGCAGTTTGCAAACGGTGGAGCATACTTGTTTGCGAGCGTGCTCGAGCGATTTCTGGGCTCCTACGTATCGATGAACAGTTTTTGTCAGTTGCGGGCGGACAGCAATCTACGAAAGGAGGGACTGGGGACATGGATGCCACGAGCGGGCAGTCGGGTACTGCTATGAAAGTTGAAAACCCTCACAAACATGGGGCATTGCTCCGCATGTTGCACGAGGAACCGTTTTCGTTTCGCTTTTTTCAGGCCGTGCGCCTACTGGAGAGGCTGTATCCCGCGCGGATGCCGGTGGGTTACTTCCTCTCTCCTCAAAGCGAGGTTGTGCGCTTCTCCTCTCGCACTTCACTCAGTTTTCCTGCGAGCGAGGTGCACAGCTTTCGTGAAAACGAATCTCAGCCAAATGACATGGAGGTCAATTTCCTTGGCCTGACTACCATCAACGGACCGTTGCCGCACCCCTATGCTGAGCATCTCCTGGAGAGGATGCGCGCGAAGGATTACGCGCCGGGCGACTTCTTCGACCTATTCAATCACCGCTTTGTCGCTCTGTTCTACCGTAGCTGGAGGAAGTATCGCTTTTTTATTGGCTATGAGTTGGACAAGGCACGTGGTGGGCAGGTAAGCGGAGACCCGATTACGGCAAGCCTTTACAGCCTCCTTGGGTTCGGCACTCCTGGTCTGCTGCAACGCACATCTCTGTCCGACGAGACAATGCTTTACTACGCGGGCCTGCTCAGCCGCAACGTGCCGACCGCGCAAGCGCTTAAACAGTTGCTCAGCGACTTCTTCGAAGTATCGGTGCGCATCGAGGAATTTACCGGCAGCTGGAACGTTTTGCCTAAAGAGGACCTAACGTATCTGCATGACACCGGCCAGCAATCGGAATGTCTTGGCATTGGCACGATCGTGGGTGATGCCGTATGGGATCAGCACGGCACGGTAACGGTGCGGGTAGGACCCATGTCTCTGAAACAGTATAGGGACTTTCTACCCGGAGGAGTTGCGGCTAAGCAGCTGGAAGCTTGGCTACGGCTCTTCGGACAAGGCGAGTTCGACTTTGCGGTGCGTCTGGTGCTTGCGCGCGAAGAGGTTCCGGGAGTGTTGCTCACGCCAAGACAAAGTGAAATGGGCAGGCTCGGATTTGAGAGTTGGTTGAAGAACCGGCCTTTTTCGCACGATGCTGAGGATGCTGTGTACCGCCTGCACTAGTTATAGACCATCGGCGCGACCGCAAAACAAAAGGAGCAATACGTGAACCTGAAATCGCTCATTGCGAAACTGAACAACACCTGCCGCAGCGCTATGGAAGACGCGGCAGGCCTGTGCGTTGCGCGCACGCACTACGAGATCGAGATCGAGCACTACCTGCTCAAACTGCTCGCTGGGACAGATACCGACGTCGCTCTCATTTTGAAGCAATACGGAGTAGACCGAACACGGCTGACCCGCGAACTCGAACATTCTCTCGACAGGCTGAAAACAGGCAATGCGCGCTCGCCTGCGTTCAGTCCTCAGCTGCTGCGCATGTTTACTGAAGCATGGACTTTGGCCACGCTCGACTACGAGGCAGGACAGATTCGCTCCGGCTTCACTTTGTTGGCTCTGCTCACAAGTGACGAACTATCTCGCGCAGTCCGCGAGATTAGCGCGGAGCTGCAGTTGATCTCTCTCGAAGCTCTGCGCAAAGACTTCTTCACGATCGTCAGCTCATCTCGCGAAGAGTCGATTGTTCTTGGCGCCGGGCAAACCGGTTCTGGCGTTCCGTCTGGAGCCGCTGCAGTCGGTACACAACGCCGTACTCCTCATCTCGACCTGTACACCGTGAACATGACCGCGAACGCGGCTACCGGAAAGATCGATTCTGTACTGGGCCGCGATGTGGAGATCCGGCAAGTGATTGATATTCTGATGCGTCGGCGGCAGAATAATCCGATCCTGACCGGTGAGGCGGGTGTCGGCAAAACTGCAGTTGTAGAAGGCTTTGCTTTGCGCATCGGAGCTGCTGACGTGCCTTCACCCTTGCGTAACGTGCAGCTTCACTCGCTGGATCTCGCCCTGCTGCAAGCTGGAGCAAGCATGAAGGGTGAATTCGAGAACAGGCTCAAGGGACTTATTGAGGAAGTAAAGTCTTCACCACATCCGATCATTCTCTTCATCGACGAAGCGCATACGATGATTGGCGCTGGCGGCCAGGCTGGACAGAACGATGCAGCCAATTTGCTGAAACCGGCACTGGCGAGGGGCGAACTGCGCACTATCGCGGCGACCACGTGGTCCGAGTATAAGAAGTTCTTTGACAAGGATGCGGCGCTGTCGCGACGGTTTCAGGTTGTCAAGGTCGAGGAGCCGGTCGAGCCGCAATGCGCGACCATGCTGCGAGGCCTGATACCTGCTCTGGAGAAGCATCACGGGTTGCGAATCCTAGATGAGGCTGTGACCGCCGCGGTGCGTTTGTCGCATCGATATATGGTGGCGCGGCAACTACCCGATAAGGCCGTGAGTGTGCTCGACACGGCCTGCGCGCGTCTCTCGCTCAGCCAGAGCACTACGCCTGGCATCATAGAAGGCGCCCAGCGCAGGATCGCCGATCTCGAGACTCAGGCGCGCATGCTGCGTCGGGAAGAAATCGTCGGAGCGAATCACGTGGAGCGGCTTCGCGAGATCGCCGCTGCGCTTTTTGCCGAGCAGGCGAAGCTCGCGGTCAGCAACACGCAGTGGCAGCGCGAGACTGCTCTGGTTGGAAAAATCCGGACGATGCAGAGAGCGCTCGAAAACGCCGATGAGGGCACCCCTCCCAACGACGGTGCGCCGGTCGCAGGGGCAAATGGAGCTTCGTCGGTACCTTCGCGCAAAGCTCTCGCGGCGCTTGAGCATGAGTTGGCCGAGGTGCAGGACGAGTCGCCGATGATGAGGGTCGCGGTCGATGCACAGGTGGTCGGAGAGGTGATCTCAGCCTGGACTGGCATTCCGCTAGGCAAGATGGTCAAGGACGAGCTCTCGACAGTATTGGAGCTTTCCGCCCACCTGCGAAATCGCGTGATTGGCCAGGATTACGCTATGGAAGCCATCGCACAGCGCATACTCACGTCGCGCGCCAGCCTTGACGACCCGGGCAAGCCAGTCGGCGTGTTCCTGCTCGTGGGCCCAAGTGGCGTCGGCAAGACTGAGACTGCGCTGGCACTCTCTGACCTGCTATATGGCGGGGAGCGCAACGTGATAACAATTAATATGTCCGAGTTTCAGGAAGCGCACACTGTTTCTACGCTAAAGGGTTCACCGCCGGGATACGTGGGTTATGGCGAAGGAGGCGTGCTGACCGAGGCAGTCCGCCGTCGACCGTACTCGGTAGTCCTGCTCGACGAGGTGGAGAAAGCACATCCAGACGTACTTGAGCTTTTTTTTCAGGTCTTCGATAAGGGCAGCATGGAAGATGGCGAAGGACGTGTCATCAACTTCAAGAACACAGTGCTAATCCTCACCAGTAACGCCGCAAGCGAAACAATGATGAAGCTGACTGCAGACCCCGAGACGATGCCGTTTCCGGAGGCACTGGTCAATGCCATCAAGCCGGAGCTAAATAAGATCTTTAAACCGGCCTTCCTTGGGCGCATGTTGATCGTCCCGTATTTGCCGGTTCGCGACGAAGCGCTCAAGCAGATCATCCGCCTCAAACTCAATAAAATTATTAGGCGCTTGCGTGAAAACCACAAAGTTGCTCTGCGCTACGAGGATGCTCTGCTCACCGAGATTGCGAGCCGTTGTACTGAAGTCGAAAGCGGGGCACGAAACGTGGACAACATCTTGTCGAATACCATGCTCCCCGAAATTTCGCGCGAGCTGCTCTTACGCATGGCGAAGGGTGACCCCAGCAATGCTATTTGTGTGAGTGTAGATCAAGCGGGCATGTTCACTTACGAATGGACCACGAGGAGTGGGATCGCTGCGGAGACCGACATGCCCGATCCATTAGGAATACCCGATCCATTAGCAACAATAATATAGATAAGCTATCTGTACGTGTTACTTGGCTCCCCGAAGCATTGAGCAGCTTTAGAAAACAGGAAGCGGTAGTGAACGACATGTCATCATACTCACAAGATAAACGTCAGCTCACGCTCATCACCCCGCTGGGTAAAGACGCCGTGCTGATCAACGGATTTAAGGGACGTGAAGCGATCTCGGCGCTTACGGAGTTGGAGTTGGACATGCTCAGCCTTCCTGAGAATCCGATCCAACCAGCTTTGCTGATAGGCAAACGTGTCACACTTGGCATTTCTTATAATGAGACTGGGCGGCGCTATTTCAACGGGATCGTGCGCAGCCTGGAGCTAGTTAGTCACGACTCAACACTAGACGTTAGCGAGATGCCCGTTCTGGTCTACAGGGCCGTAGTAGTGCCAAGCCTATGGCTGCTGACACTCAATACACAGACGCGAGTCTTCCAAAATCTGACTGTGATCGAAATCGTAAAGAGCGTGCTTGGTTCTTACTACATCACGCCCAAGAACGATACTCAGGCAACATATCAGCCGCTCGACTACTGCACGCAGTATCGGGAGACGGATTATGACTTTGTCACACGTCTACTGGAGCAGCACGGTATTTTCTTCTATTTCACGCACACAGAGAACGACCACGTCATGGTGCTTGCCGACAACTCTGGACAACTCGCGCCCTGTCCAGTGAAAAGCACCTATAATTACATGCCTGAGATGATGAGGCAGGGCGAAGGCTTTTACGATATGTATCTGCATTACTTTGGGGTGCATTCGGCATTGGTCACTGGAAAGCACACGCTGTGGGAGTACCGCTTTACGCAGTTTGCACGACGAGCGAGCAGCCCTTCATCGTCTATGAGTAAAGCGGATGTCGGCGATAATAATCATGAGTGGTACGACTATGCCGATGGCCCCTCCGCATGGGCGAAGACCGATGCCAGCGATGGCAAGATTGAAGAATTCGAGAGTCAACTGCAGGATGTCACGCGTGACAGGAATGATACAAGGTCGGTCGAGATCACAGGTGAGTCAAATGCAAGCCTTTTATTATCGGGCTTCACCTTCCGCATGGAGAAGTATCCAGACCCTGCACTGAACTCGAAGTACCTCATATTAAGCGTCGAGCATAGCGCTCTGCAGCAGCCGTCATTTCGTAGCAGCGTAATCGGTGTTGACGGCCCATATCGTAACATCTTTACAGCACAACCCGGTTCGCTCGTCTACCGCCCAGAGCGGACAACGCCAAAGCCGCGTGTTAATGGAGTAGTTACTGGTAAGGTCGTTGTGCCCGCGGGAGAAGATTCGTATGTAGACAAGTATGGCCGTGTCTGTGTGCAGTTCTGGTGGGACCGCACGAGGCCACCCAACCAGACAGACAACACACTGCTTCGGGTTGCGCAGGCGTGGGCTGGTTCCGGGTGGGGTACCTATTTCTGGCCGCGTGTCAATGATGAAGTCTTGATTGACTTCATCGAAGGCGATCCGGATGCGCCTATTATAGTCGGCTCTCTCTACAACGGAGTGAATAAGCCCAAGTACGACCCGAAGTCGGAGTACACCCGCTCGGGAATTCTCACCCGCTCTTCGAAGAACGGTTCGGCGGCAAACGCAAACGAACTTCGTTTCGAGGATCTCAAAGGCGCCGAACAGATCTTCGTAAACGCCGAACGCGACTTCGATGTCCATGTGGAGCACGACTGGCATACGATCGTTGACAATGAGGAACACCTGCGGGTTGCGAAGAATCGTTACCACCGTATCGGGGGTGAATCGAACATCCGAGTGGAAAAGAATCAGACACTCGAAGTTGAGGGCGACCAGCGCTCCAGCGTCCGTGGAGAACAAGTCGAATCCGTCGGAGCCAACAGATCACTTAACGTAACGGGCAACCAATTCAGTACGACAGGGATGGTTCATGTCATTCAGTCTGGAGAGGAGGTTCACATTGTGGGGGGTACACGCGTCGTGATCGATGGAGGGGTGGCGGGGATATGTCTCAGGAGCGCTGAAAGCGCGATCCAAATCGATGCCACCGGCATCACATTGCAGGGAGCTATGCGCATTGGCGTGGCGGCGTGTCTCCCTGGCACACCAGCACCTCCGTCACCAGCACTCACGCCCCCCATTGCCCCTCAGTGGCCAGGAGATGACCCGCGAAAATGATTGGCTCGTATAAAAGGCCGGTTTCTTCGCTGCATCCGACCGAGAAACCCGCGAGATCGCCAAAACCATCATGGATGGCTTGCCGAATGTGGTCATATAAACACGCTTAGGGAAGCAATGACGCAATTACCACCTATCGCACGTCGCCGTGTTTCCGTTTCCCGATTGACGCAAAATGACCAGGTCGATGCAGAGGGCCTTAATTGTTCAAAAGAGGATGGCGATCATTCTTCCAAATAGAGACGCACGGTTCAAACTCTTTACCCGGTTGTTGACGGACAAGAAGATTGACTGATGATTCGGAGCGCCTGTCCCAAAGTGGTTCAAGCGCCCCAGGGTCGTTCCGAATTCCACTCAAACTTCTGCGTCTTCAGGGTGGAGTTTTCCAAAACACACGCATTCCGCAGGCATTCGCTAAGGTGTCCCAATAGGATAAATTCCATGCTTCGGGCAGCTGTAGATCGTTTTTTTCGTTCACCACCAACATGCGGTGCCGCTTTGTTGTGGGCTCCTTCATGTGCATCTCGGTATTGCCTCATTGGCGCCATCACTGCGCGACCAATACAGGTAAATACCCGAAATCATGCATTTTGCGATCAGATTTTGTCACGTCGAGAACGGGGCCTTTGATCGCTCGTCCTCAGGTTTACAGTCGGCACGCTGCTCGTGCTCGAGACTGGCTTCAGGCGGAACTCCCGCAGGCCGGTCTGCATTCTCTGCGTACCAATTTCTATCCAATGAAGAAAGCGATGACCTTGATCAATAAAGCCCGGCTATTCAACATCCAGTTCAATCGTGGCGGACGAGCCTTGCATGGCCACGAAGGGTGCGGCGGATTCTCCAGAAGATCGGTTCACACGAAGGCCCATTTGCATGCAGCATCCTTCCTTTAGCCATGGCGACACTCTCATCACACCAAGGAACGGGAAACTGTGGGCCCGATTGAAATTCACCGGGAGGGCACGGTCGCCTTTTGATTGTCGATCGTCAAGTTCTCCACTCTTATCTAGAAACGTCCGGCAACTAGGCAGAGCGATGTCTGTGGGACGGCAAACGAATATCATGGCATCTGGACCAGATCGTCAGCGCCATATCAACACATATGGGGTGAGCAACCCCTGATATACCCATCTTTCCTTCTCAGGAGTATGACCCACGAATGACCACTCGCAAACGCAATAATATTCGGATTATCCCGCTCCTTGGAGCGCTATGTGTTGTGACTCCTTTCGCTATCGATATGTACCTGCCTGCCTTTTCCAACATTGCGGCGGAATTCAAGACGACGACCGCGCAGATCTCGCTCTCGCTATCAACCTACTTCGTGGGTTTCGCTCTAGGACAGGTGCTCTATGGACCGCTGCTCGATCGCTTAGGACGTAAGCGCCCACTCTATGCTGGGCTCACGATCTATATTCTTTGTTCCATGGGCTGCGCACTGGCCCCCAACCTGAAAATCTTCGTCGCGCTAAGGTTTCTGGAGGCCCTCGGCGGTTGCGTAGCTCAAGTTGGCGCAGTCGCCATGGTGAGGGACTTCTTTCCGGTCAAAGACAGCGCAAAGATCTTTTCCCTCCTATTTCTGACGATCGGCGTTTCACCGCTGCTCGCGCCAACAATTGGAAGCGCAATTGTCGCTGGTCTCGGCTGGCGTTGGATCTTCGGATTGCTGGCTTCGATTGCCTCGGCCATTCTTGCACTTACGTTCTTCCTGCTCCCGGAAGGCCATCAACCAGACCGCTCCGTATCAATGCGGCCAGGTCCGATCGCCAGAGGCTTCTGGGCGATCCTCAAAAACCCGCAATTTTTAACCTATTCGCTGGCAGGCGCCTTCTCATTCGCCGGCCTCTTTGCCTTTGTCGCCGGATCGCCCATCATCTTCATGGATGGATATCATATGGGGACCAAGACCTTCGGGATTGTGTTCGCGGTGTTGGTAATGGGCTTTATAGGCGGCAGTCAGCTGAACGTGTTGCTGCTCCGCTGGTTTACGAGCCAGCAGATCTTCTTTGCCGCGCTCCTCGTCCAGGTTGCGATTGGAGCCGTCTTTTATCTGGGCATGCGCAATCAGGTTCTCGGACTGATATCGACGCTCGTCTCGTTCTTCTTCTTTCTCTCCTGCATTGGCCTAACGTATCCCAATGCCGCCGCGCTGGGGCTCGCACGCTTCTCCCGCGACACGGGACGGGCCTCAGCGTTGCTCGGCTTTCTTCAGACAGGTACAGGTGCCCTCATCTCGATGTGCATTGGCCTGCTTGGCGTTCATGCTGTCATTGCCCTGCTGTCCTGCACCGCTTTGTTGGCGCTCGTAATCCTATTGATCGGAAGGATGAGCATACAAGATCTTGTTGTCGACGAAAATGTCGAGACCATCGTGATGCATTAACGGGGTATCAAGTTCTGCGAGGGATCTTCTCGGCGAACGCGAGTAGAGAACATCAAAGGATTGGCTACGGCCGGCGCTCAGAATTAACCCCGCAGCGGCAGTTATCTCTTGAATGAGGTAATCCGACTCTGTCACAGGGAGCAATTGAAATGCGGTTGCGTCTTCTGGGTTGTAACGGTAGGTCGTCCCATGTAAATCCGCTGATCCGAGTCAAAGTCAATGCCATCCGTGAGCCAATTGCCTGCATTTCCGACCGTATCGGTCAGCCAAAAGAACTAACCTGCTGTACTTCCCTTCCCTCTTTGCGATCGCAATCCCCTCGCGCTGACCCTCGCCGCTCAGCTCCCTGTCGAACTGAGCGTTATGCAGAGCTTCGCATAATGCGCGCAGGCACCCATGACGCTCAGGAGAAGATTTCCCAGGGCCAGTCTTCGCCGGTAAAGATAAGGCTCTCTTTCACGAACTGCCCCTGCGCTCCGGGCTCAGTTAGCCCGATTCGATCCATGGTAATGACAGGTGTCAGGATGACGACGTAGACCAACAACCAAGAAACAGTGCTTCGCGTGTAGCTTTTGAACACGTTCTTAGTGGAGGCGGGCGATCTGGCGCTGGTAGAGGGTGTTCTGGGGGAATTCCTGCGAGAGACCGACGAGGATGACCTTGCCTTGCTGGGTTCGGCCGTCGCGGAGTTCACCAACGGCGAGCATGAGCCGGGCGAAGAGGGCGAGGTAATGCCCTTGTTCGGCGGTGAGCTTGAGGAGGCGGACACCCTCGGCCTTGTTGGTTCCGGCGCCGGCCATGCCTAGGAGCCAGCGGATGGGAGCGGCCTTGAGGCTGAGCATCTAGTTCTCGATGCCGACGGCAAGATTTGCATCGTAGAGGGTAGGATTGAGGGCGAGGGCCTGCTTGGCGTACTTGCTGGCGAGTTCGCTGAATTTGAAGGCGCCGTATTCGCGACGGTCGATGAGCGAGGCCCAGTCGGCCTGCATACCGGAGGTGACGGCCTTGCAATGGTAGGCATTGGCGTCGCTGGGATTGTGCTGGAGGGCGGTGTCGGCGAGGCGCTCGGACTGAGCGATGCGACTCTGGAAGCCTCAGCGCGGCTAAATTGGTTTCGGCACAAGAGCGCGTGCTTTATGCAACCGTGCCCTTCGATTTCAGCGCTCCGCCCGGTTCTAGCGCACGTTTGTATCGAAGACTCCAGTCTCGACTGTCGCACCGTGCTTCATCTGAACAAAGACGCGATAGCGGCCCGCGCTGGGGAAACCGTACGGGAAGTCGACCGCATTGGAGACCGGCTCCATGCCTGGCATGTTCATTCCCGCCATGCTGGTACCCGAGTCTCCGTTGGCAAGCATCATCGATGCCATGGCGGCAGAACCGTCGGGATGGACGTGCGCAAAGGCTGTGTCATCGGCTTTGACAAAGGCAGCGTGCCCGGTCATTCCCAGGTACAGTTGCATGTCAGTGGGATCGGCACCGTTTGGGTCAAGCAGGCGGAAGTGCAGGGAATACGCAGTATTGGCAACCAGCGACGGCGCCGCATCCCACACCATCGTATAGCCGTCCGGCAGACGGTAGCGGTTGCCGAGCAGGCCTTGGCTAAGAGCCGCCGGCTCGCCCTCGGCGTCATCTGCAGCAAGCGGCATTCCGGGCAAGTCTGCCGGCACATCGAGCCTCGTCACGAGCGTTTCGGGAAACCCATTCGCGTGCACGACGTCACCGTAGAGCGTGTAACGCCCGGAAGGCATTTTTGGCAGCTGCAGATCAAACTCCGAGCCGACCAAGGTCGGATGGAGGTGGAAAACAGCATCCATCTGCGGTTCGCGGATGGCATAAAGATGCATCATCTTGCCATGGTCGGGGATGAAGTCGCGATTGGATTGAGCCGGTCCACCGTTGACCGGTGCGCCCACCTTCAGCTGAAGAGAGTCCCCGCGAAGGACTGGTTGCATCGTGAGCGGGCGGTAGAGCTTCATTGAAGCAGCCGCGGCTTCGACGTTCCACCAAAGGTCGGCACGCCAGAGCAGAAGCCCAATCAGCCCCAGGCTGAGGACAGTGGCCAGTGCGGCACGGCTGCGTAGGGTAGGCGTAGGGATCGCGTCGGGAGCGAGCCTGCTCTCGCGGACCGAAGCCCCGACGATGCCCGCAAGTCCGGCAACGAGGAACGCGCCGAGCGTAGTGAGTAAACTTGCGACCCCGCGTTGCATCTTCAGAGTCGTGATTGCGGAGGCTGGGACCGGCACCGCCACTGTGTTCTGCCCCCCACTTCCGTGCACTCGCAACTTCACCTCCCAGGAACCCTGAGCCATAAGCCAGATGGTGGCAGTGTAGAAGTTCGGATCAGCTTTGGAGCGCACCAGTGTTTCGGAGGTCGGCGGATGTTTGGAAGCCTCTCCGGTGATCGGCACAGGAGTCGCGTCGATTCCCTCGACGGGCGTCCCGATCGTGCGTACTTCGATAGCGGCGACCCCGGGTATCACGATGGGAGGTCGGATCGTTATGTATAGCTTGTACGGCCCAGCCTGGAGTTGTTCAAAGATATCCTTGCCGCCGACATGTGCGCTCAACGGCAGAGTACTGAATGCAATCAGCAGAAACAGGAGGCAACGATTTCGCGAAGACCTCACCGCTGCAGCCCCCGCATCCAATTTCCGAGACGGCCTCCAAGCCAGATGCCAATGGAGGAATATAGCGCTGCGATAAGCAGCCCAGTGGCCAAGTGCACTCCATGTTCGGGCATTCTAAAGGCGAGAACCTGAGAAGCCGGAGAAGCGTCGTAGGAGAAGTACCCAGAGCCGAAGAAGCGGTTCCGGGACGCCGGGCTGAGAAGAAAATCCGCAAAGGGCCACTCCACCGCCACCAGGGCCCCCATTGCGAGGAAACCGGCGACGACGGCCGAGATTGCAGGATGCCAGGAAGCCGCGCGTTGGCGCATCAGGTCGAGCACCAAACCAGGCACAACGAGCAGCAAGGGAAAGTGTGCCGGAACCATATGGGTTACGGAAAAATACACCGGTCCTAGCTTGGGCTGAGCTGGAAAGAGCGGCAGGATAAGAATCTGACCGATGACAAAAAGCATATATCCAGAACTCATCACGGTTGCTGCCCAGCGATATCTCGATGCTTCGGAAAAGAGCGCGAGGAGGATGAATGCGTATTCGGCGACAGCGTCATAGGGAGCCAACGAATGCTGCGCGACCGGGCGAATTGCGTGGGAGAAAAAGACCATCTGATCGGCTAAAGCAAGGATGCCCAAATAGAGGAGCAGCCGTTGAGTTGGGCGGAACGCAACGCTCCCTAGAAGCGAGGCACGATTCAGAGAGGCCAACAGAAGACAAATCGCGCCGAGAGCGATTCCTCGTGTTCCCAGAAAAAGCAGCGTGTGGGGAGGACTGATGATCTTGACGTCAAGCCCATAGGCGTTGTGCCACCAATCATCGAACGGAGCCGAGGTCAGCATCGCAATTCCTCCCCAGGACGCAATGAATGCGCCCAGCGGTCCACGGAGGCCGAGCACCTGGACCGAGGTCGAGCGAAAGGCGGACCGGCCATTGAAAGTGGTTGTAAGGATGAGGTAGCCACTGGCAATCGCAGTCAGGATAGCGGCCATGTAGATGGTGACGTGCGCCGGGTTCCAGAAGCTATCGCGACCGATCGTGCTGTGCCATGAGATGTCCCAAGCTACGCCGACAGAGGTACAGGTGACAGCCAGCGCGCTGCACCAGAGGTACCAGGGAATAGAGGAAGCAGAGCTAACTTCACCCGCTCTTTCGATCACAGACGCCGTATATGGCGAGGTGGAGTAAATCGTAGCCAAGGTGTATAACCCCCTTCAGATTCGTTCACAGTCATTGATGCATTGCAAAACTAGACTCTAGAACACTGTGGCAGATACATATGACATGGTGGAATGCGACAAGCAGACCCGTCTTTCATGTCTTATCGACCGGCAGGTGCCAGACCTGCGGCTCCGCCTCCTGCGACATTGCGATAGCGGCAGGAATCCGGAATGTGTAGTAGGGAACAATCGGCAGATCAATTTCTTCCCTGCTTTTGGGGGAAATTCCACAACCGAAGAATCGAAAGCCCAAAGTGTCAACGCGTTCCCTCCTATCGCGCGGTACTCAAATCCCGGAATATGTTCTGTAAGAGTGTTTTGCGGTATTCAAATCCCGGAATTAGTCGAGCTGTTTGTACTCAAATCCCGGACAGAAACCGATGCACACAAGAAGGTGAGTGTCATTTTTGTACTTATATCCCGGACAAACTTTAGCAGGAACTTCGTCCGGTTTTATGTGCAACAATCCGGGATTTCAGTGCAGTGACAATGCAGTCAAATCCCCGGAAAGGATTGAAAACAAACAAGCGTATTTCCGGGATTTGAGTGCAGCGTGACAATGGCTATTTCTGCCCAACC
>JAOAPF010000337.1 GCA_025462755.1 Edaphobacter sp. | reverse complement strand
AAACTCCGGATCAAGGTGATAAAGCAGGACTGGCGCACTCACCCCACCGCCAACCTGCCTCGGCCCGCCACCCAAGTTCCCGCCCGTCCCCGGTCCAAGCCCCGCACCGTTTCCCGATCCCATTCCTGTACCAGAGCCACCCCCCATCGACATTCCAACAATCGGCGAACTCGCCACGCCGACCTGCGGAACGCTGCTCGCCATCCTCAAATCTTGTTGCACCTCGAGGGTCGGCTCAATGTGAATCGTCGGCTCAATCATAGGCGGGGCCTTTGGCGCAAAAATCTGCTGCTCTGCAAACTTTGGCGGCGCTCCCTTTGTTACAGGAGTAGACCCGCGTTGCCCTCCGCCTCCACCCATCGCATCGGCCTTTGGCGGAGCCTGTGGAGGAACTACAAGCTCGGTCGTCAGCATTTTCACCGGCGCGGCAAAGTGTATCTGCGTCGTCGCCGCAAACCCCACCATGAGAACCGCGAAAATATGCGCCACCACTGCCCACCCGGCCGAGCGATAACTCCTCCCCTCAAACATTTGGTCGACGACCACAACCGGACTCGACTCCAGCACCAACGGCGAAACCCTGTTCGGCAGCACCAACTCCCGCAAACCACTCCAAAGCGAACCGAGGATACTCTCCTGCTTCGTTCCACCATCCAACAGCCGAACTTCCGCTATCCCATGCAGCTCTGAAGCCCGCGCAGCCGCCATCTCAAGCCGCATCATCACCCTCTGCTTCAATCCCGTGCCGGGTTGTGGATTCGCAACCTCACGCAGTACGTCATCCAGGAGCATCTCGAACTCTTCCATCTGATCTCTCATCGCTGCCCCTCCTTCATTGCCAAAAATCTTCGCCTCAACTCCGTCCGTGCCCGCATCACCCTGGTCCGCACCGTGCCCTCAGGAATCCCCATCGCCTCTGCAACCTCTCGCGATGTCATCTCCTCCACTGACGACAGCACCAGCGGTTGCCGCAGATCCTCCGGCAGCCCATCGATCAGCCGCCTCAGCACCGCACGCTCATCCTCATCCACGACACTTTGTTCAGGCGACCCGCCACTCGCCGTCAGTTGCATCTCCGCCACATCGGCCATCCGCTCCGCCGCGTTCGGCAGATGATCCAGCGCCACCCGCCAAACCGTCCGCGCCAGAAAACCCTTCTCATTCTCGATCCGCAGCCAGGCCTCACCGCGATACAGCTTCAGAAACGCCTCCTGCACCGCATCCTCGGCATCCTGCCGATTCCTCAGCAGTCCAAACGCCACCTGAAACATGAATCTCGCCTGCCGGTCCACCATCTCGCCGAACCGCTCGCTGCGTTCGGATGCCTCGTCAACGCGCTGTTCTTCGGTCCCATCTTCTACGCATGCCGCCAAGGCCTGAACCCGAACACCCATCTTGCCTCTTCCGATTGCCGTGCTGATCCGCTATCCACTAAGACCGTCGGTGCAGGAAACCGTTCACTTTAATTTGCATACCCTCCTCCCTTCAACCGGCTATTCTGTTCTAAAGCCCACCCATCCACACTCTCTGGAGCCTGCTGCATGCACCTCGGAAGCCGTCTCGTTGCGACGACCCTGTCACTCACCCTCATCTCCACCGCTCTCGCAGCTCAAACGGCTCCCACCTCAGAAGAACCCACCCGCGCCCCTCACGCGATGGTCACCACGGTCCAGCACAACGCGACCGATGCCGGGGTTGAGATTCTCAAGCAGGGTGGCAATGCTGTCGACGCCGCCGTCGCCGTAGGCTTCGCCCTTGCCGTCACCTATCCCTTCGCCGGCAACCTCGGTGGCGGAGGCTTCATGCTCATCCGCGACAAGCACGGCAAGATGCACTTCCTCGATTATCGCGAGAAGGCCCCAGCCGCAGCCTCCCGCGACATGTACCTCGATGCCCAGGGCAACGTCGTACCCGGCATGTCGCTCATCGGCTATAAGGCCAGCGGAGTACCCGGCTCCGTCGCCGGCCTAACCTACGCACAGAAGCACTTCGGCAAACTCACCCTCGCGCAGGACATGGCCCCCGCCATTCGGCTCGCTACCGATGGCTTCGTCCTTAGCGCCCCGGAGGCAGCCAGCCTCCAAAGCAAGAACGTAACCCGGTTTCCCGCCTCCGCACATATTTACCAACGCGATGGTAATTTCTATAAGGAAGGCGAGACCCTCAAGCAGCCCGAGCTCGCCGTTACTCTCACCCGCATCTCCAAAGACCCCGACGAATTCTACAAAGGAGCCATGGCGAACCAGATCGCCGACTTTGAAAAGGCCGGCGGAGGCCTCATCACCGCCGAAGACCTCGCCGCCTACCAGGTCAAGGAACGCAAACCCATCCGTGGCAAGTACCACGGCTACGACCTCATCACCGCGCCCCCACCATCCTCCGGCGGCATCGTCCTTATCGAAATCCTCAATATCCTCTCCGGCTATGACCTTCCCAAGCTCGGTCCCGACCGCAGCGCCGCGCAGGTCCACATCATCACCGAAGCCTTCCGCCGCGCCTACATGGATCGCGGCGATTATCTCGGCGACCCCGACTTCAACACCCTCCCGTTAAAACAAATGGCGAACCCAAAGTACGCCGCCGCCTGGCGCAACTCCATCGACCTCACGAAACCCACGCCAAGCAAAGACCTCGTCCGCCCTGCCGGCTTCATGCCTCCCCCGCCATCAGCGACACAGACAAAGGAATCCACCCAGACCACGCACTTCTCCATCGTCGACGCCGATGGCAACGCCGTCTCCAGCACCACCACCCTCAACGGCGGCTACGGCTCCGGAGTCACCATCGAAGGCCTCGGCTTCCTCATGAACAACGAGATGGACGACTTCACCTCCAAGATCGGCGTCCCCAACATGTTCGGCCTCATCCAGAGCTCCGCCAACTCCATCGCACCCGGCAAGCGCCCGCTCTCCGCCATGACCCCCACCATCCTCACCACGCCCGGCCACTGGTACAAACGCGGGCACCTCGCCTACGTCATGGGCACCCCTGGAGGCGCCACCATCATCACCACCGTCGCCAACGACATCATCAGCACCGTCGACAACAAGCTCAACATCCAGCAGGCTGCCGACGCCCCGCGCTTCCACCATCAATACCTCCCCGACCGCATCGACCTCGAAAAGAAATTTCCTGCAGAAGTAGCCGACCAGCTCAAAGCGATGGGCTACTCCATCAACCGCCTCGCCGTAGCCGACGAGCACAACCCCGGCGTCTGGGGCGACAGCGAACTCATCGCCATCGATCCCAAAACCCACGAACTCCTCGGCGGTCACGACAACCGGAGAGCCTTCGGGAAGGCAGCGGGTTATTGAATCAAGCCACGCCTCGGACGGCCGCAGAGCCTACGGCAAAGTCACTGCTACTGAATCACGCATTTTGGGGCCGGGAATATTCGCCCCCTCAGGCATTTTTGCTAGTGTTATTTCCGGCAATGGATCCCTAGTATGTTCTCCAGCGTCAGAAAGATTCGAATCGGCCTACGCAAAATCACGTGCCCCCGCATGCTATCGGACCACGAAAGGGAAAATCTATGAAGATGAGATATCTGGCACTCTTGCCATTGCTCGCCGCCGCCCTGCTGCAGCCGCTCGCGCAGGCACAAGCTCCCGTCTTTGTAATTTCGCCCCCGCCACAAAGCACGATTAAGTTCAGTGTGAAAGCCTCGGTCGCAATAGCGGGTACGTTCGATAAGTGGGACGCCACCCTGACCTTTGCATCCCCCGATGTCACCACCGGGGTTTTGGACATCAAGATTCAGGCGGCCTCGGTAAATACCGGCAGCGGGATGAAGGACGGCAAGCTAAAGGGCAAGGACTTCTTTGACGCCGAACACGACCCGCTGATCACGTACAAGTCAACGAAGATCGTACAGACCGGTCCAAACACCTTTGACGTGCCGGGCACTTTTACAATTCGTGGCGTCTCGAAACCGGAGACCCTGACGCTGACGGTCTCCGGCGTGGGAACAGGTACGGGCACGATCAAGGGCACAATGGCCTTCGACCGCAAAGACTATGGAATGAACAGCGGCATTCCCTTTATCAAGATCGCCGACCGCGTTGAGGTGGATATCGACCTCATGGGAAAGCGCATAAGCGGCCCGCCCCTGACTCTCAAGAAATAGTCGGCCGGGCAGTCACTGCCCGCACAAGACGATGTTTTGCGGATTCTTCAAATGCGCGCCTTAAGACTTGCCTGGACGACGGTGTTCGTTGCGTCTTCTCTTGCGCCGCTCAAAGCCCAGGACCTGTCTCCGCGAGCCTACGTCATTACGCCCTTGCACTCCAATGCAGTCACCCTCACTTATTCGTATTTCAGTGGCAGTATTCAATTGAATGGGGTCTTGGCCGATGCCAGTGCGAGCGGAACCTACAGCGTACCGATATTCGCCTACTATCACTCATTCGGTATGTTCGGCCGCTCTTCCAACCTGAACCTTGCGATCCCTTACGGCATAGGAACCTTCCAGGGCGAGGTCGGTGACGTAACCAGACAGATCTACCGCTCCGGTCTTCTGGATACAACGGTCCGGTTATCGGTAAACCTCAAGGGCGGCCCGGCCATGGAGGCAAGGGAGTTCGGGAAGTGGAACCAGAAAACTCTGCTGGGTGCGAGCCTGAAGGTAGTGGCTCCAACCGGGCAGTACGACCCGAACAAGCTGATCAACTGGGGTGGCAACCGGTGGGCGATCAAACCGGAGTTTGGCTACTCTCGACGCCGGGGCCACGTGCTCGTCGACGCATACGGAGGAGTTTGGTTCTACACCACAAATCAACACTTCTATTCCCCCCCGGGTCCGCAACCCCAATCGCAGAAACCAATCGGCTCCTTCGAGGGCCATCTGAGTTACGATTTCAAGCCGCGGTTCTGGGTCTCCCTTGACGGCAATTTCTGGTTCGGCGGTACTACCAGCCTGAGCGGGATAGAGAATCTTGCCACTCGCCAAACCAGCTCGCGCATCGGCGGAACGGCCTCCCTGCCTCTCACGAAACACCAGTCGTTAAAATTCAGTTATGCCAACGGCACCTATGTGCGTTTCGGTGGAAACTATCAAAGCGTCTCCGCGGCATGGCAGTATTCCTGGGTGGGTCGTCGCCTTCGATAGCCATAAAGGCTGAGGACCCTCATCGAGTGGGAACGCGTGATTCCGACCGCTTTCCGAACGCGGTAAACTAGCACCCACTAGAGGAGCCGGAGCGTGCTGCCCGAACTCGCCGAACCCGCGACGTTTACGCCAGGCGCGAACCCTGTCGGCCGCGACCTCCTCGCGACAATTCGTTGTCAAGGGTCCACATCGTGACTGACGGTGAGCGCAACCGACTGGCAAGGGCCTGGATCACCCTCCAGACCACGCCCCAACATGCTCCCGAATACAACTCTCTCTTCTGGGCCTTCACGCAAAGTTACGATCTCGCCCGCGAAGAGCCCATGGAAGCATGGCAGCTAATCCTCGCCATCTGGTCCCTCGATAAATCCATACCCACCAAACAAAGTCTTTCCACCGGCTTCATCGAAGAGCTTCTCTGCTACCACGGCGAATTCATGATCCAGCACGTCGAGCGGCAGGCCAAAGCCGATCGATCGTTCGCCACGTTGCTCGGCGCCGTACGGCGAAGCACCATGCCCGACGACGTATGGAATCGCCTGCAGGACGTCTGGATCGCCGCCGAGGGGGCGTTGTTCCTGCACCACGTTGGCGTAAGGCACCGCGAGAAACTACCCCCAGGCGAGGTCGTCGAGAGCGCCCTGGTCGAATTTGCCAAACTCGCAGCTCTTCTCCTCTGCATGCTCAGCCTCTACGCGATCTTTCGCACCCTCTTCCTCTCTGTCGAAAACCCCCGTCCCATCCTCCAATCGCCCCAGGTTTTTACCAACCGCGCCCTCTCTGCGCTCCGCCTCATCTCCCTCTCCGCCGCCATCTCTTTCCTCGGAGCAATCATCTTCCGGGAAGCCGAGCCCGATCCTCATCCATCCCTGGCCTCCACGCTCCCCCTTCAGGTCTTCTCGTGGGCCACCAGCATCATGCTCGTCCTATTTTTCCTGGCGTGGTTCCTGGAAACCCACTACGTCTTCACCCCATCCGTCCACTGGTAACGGCGCTACTTTCCACCCAGCGTCTTATCAATCGCCGCCTGCGCCAGCGGCGCCATAATCGCATATCCCTTCGCATTCGGATGCACCCCATCGAAGCTGATCCCCGGCTTCATCCCGCCGTTCTCATCCACCATGGCCGAGTAGTAATCCAGATACGTCACCGAATGATTCACGCAATAACCCTGCAGCCAGTTATTCAGCGCCTTGATCTTCGGCCCCGGCGCCAGCCCCTTCCGCCACGGATAGTCCGCCGCCGGTGTAATCGACGCGACGATCACCCGAATCCCATTCGCCTTCGCCAGATCGATCATCGACCGAAAATTATCCTCTGTCATCTCCGGCGTCATAGGCCCCGTATTCCCGGCGACATCGTTCGTCCCCGCCAGAATCACCACCGCCGCCGGCCGCAGGTTGACGACATCCTGCCG
Source organism: Edaphobacter sp. (assembly GCA_025462755.1). Taxonomy (GTDB): domain Bacteria; phylum Acidobacteriota; class Terriglobia; order Terriglobales; family Acidobacteriaceae; genus Edaphobacter. The sequence goes on along the minus strand of JAOAPF010000337.1, from coordinate 2,295 downwards.
AAACCGAACCACCATCTGCGGCGTTGTCTGTCCGCTGATCCCACGATTCACATATGGCTTTCCCGGAAAGAAGTCTCCCGTATCCGCTCGCCGCCCCCATCCATCCGTAATCGAGTCGCCATAAAACACCACCCTTTGCTCACCCTGACCGGCGAGAGCCAACGAAGCATTAGCCTCCCTATATCGCTCCAACTGAGGCCAATCCGCCAGCTTCGTCTCCATCGCAGAGATTTCTTTCGCAGACAAGGCAGGCGCAACCGCCGTCGCCGGAGCGGCCGTCGTCTGTCCCCACCCCGCACTCCCCACCAGGCAAATCACTGCAAGCCCTGCAAGCGTCACCGTCTTCTTCATCGCCACTCTCCCGTTTCGCTCTTCATCATTGCATTAGTTCGCCAGCGTCGTCTCGATCGCCGACTCTGCCAACGGTCCCATCACCGCATATCCCATCGCGCTTGCATGCACGCCGTCTACCGTAAACTCCTTCTTCATGCCACCCTCTTCATCCGTCAGCGCCGAGTAGTAGTCGAGATACGTCAGCCCGTGGCTCGCACAATATCCCTTCAACCACGCGTTCAGCGTGCGAATCTTCTCCGCCGGCTTCAGTCCCCTGTGCCACAAGAATTCCGTCGACGGCGTAATCGATGCAAAGATCACCCGTATCCCGTTCACCTTCGCCATGTCGGCCATCGATTGCCAGTTGTTCTCCGTCATCTCCGGCGTCATCGGCCCCGAATTACCGGCGACGTCATTGGTCCCTGCCAGTATCACGACCGCCTTTGGATGCAGGTCGATCACATCCTGCCGAAACCGCACGACCATCTGCGCCGTCGTCTGTCCGCTGATCCCGCGGTTCACATACGGCTTTCCCGGAAAGAACTTGGTTCCGTTCTTCCCCCAGAACTCCGTCATCGAAGCCCCAAAGAAAACCACCCGGTCTTCCCCTTCTGTCGCCGGAGCCAACGCTGCATTTGCCTCCCTGTACCGCGCCAACTTAGGCCAGTCCGCGAGTTTCGCCTCCATTGTCGCGACATGCGCAGCACTCTCCACCCCCGCCGTTGCACCAGCCGCCTGCCCCCGGGCGTCCCCGCCAAACCGCGCAAGACAGACCAGCACCGCCGCGCTTACCCTCCAGCTCATATCTTCAATCTCTCCATTTCCTTCCGATTCTAGCCGAACCCCGCGACCGCAGGTGCATTCGCAACCACACTCTCCCCGCACTGCTGTACCTTAGAAAGTGATGCAACCCGCCGTATCCACCCACGTCTTCCTCCAGCAGCGCCTGCACCCCGGCCTGCTCGACGCCCTGCACAAATCCGGCGCCCAAACCATCGAGATCTTCGCCGCCCGCCACCACTTCGATTACAGCGACCGCTCCGCCGTCCGCGACGTCGCCACCTGGTTCCGCAACACCGGTGTTGCCGCCACACTTCACCAGCCCCTCTACCTCAGCGACCGGGGAAGCGGTCAATGGTCCCGCCACGTGGCCCCGAACATCAACCTCATCGACCCTGAAAAATCCCATCGCATCACCGCCATGGACGAGGTCAAGCGCGCGCTCGAGTCAGCCGAGCAGGTTCCCATCAATGCCTGCGTCCTCCATCTCGGCCAGAAGGGCGACCCCTGGGACACCCGCGCCCTCGAAAACTCTCTCACCGCGATCGAACACCTCAAAGCCTTCGCCCACCCCCTCGGCGTCCGCCTCCTCATCGAAAACCTGCAGAACGAAATCACCTCTCCCGAGCACATCTTGGAAATCCTCCGTGTCGGCCACTTCGACCGCGTTGGCGTCTGCCTCGACATAGGCCACGCCCACCTCTCCGGCCCTTCCAGCGACAGCCAGCCCAACATCGGCATTGACGAAGCCTTCGAACTCCTCAAGCCCCGCATCGCCGAACTCCACCTCCACGACAATCAAGGCACGAAAGACGATCACCTCTGGCCCGGCAGCGGCACCATCGACTGGAACAACATCGCCAAACAGATCGCCACGCTTCCCGTGAACACACCGGGCCTCCTCGAAATCGCCCACGACCTCGAAGAAACGCCCGACTCCGTCACCACCAAAGCCACCGCGGCCTTCGACCTAATCAATCGAGCCACCGAACAGCTAGCCTGAGGATCTGACCCTCTTCAAAGATCTGATCGTGTGATCTGCCGATCTGAGTCTCCGTCCGTTTCAAGCGGCGGCAATATTTCCTCTGTCGCCGCCCCTCCCGCCTCGGGTATGATCGGAAAGCTCTCCCCGTCCACAATTGCATCTCCGGGCCCCAAAAAAATTCAGGAGAATAGCACTGC
>JAOAPF010000322.1 GCA_025462755.1 Edaphobacter sp. | reverse complement strand
TCTCAGCGAGGATGTTTCGACGCAGTCCGGTACGATGGCGCTCGTCCCGCAGGTTGTCGACGCTGTGAAAGTGCCGGTCATCGCCGCTGGCGGCATCGCCGATTCGCGTGGTATTGTTGCGGCTTTTGCTCTTGGAGCAGCAGCGGTGCAAATAGGAACGGCCTACTTGCTGTGTCCGGAAGCCAAGGTCAGCCCCGTACATCGTGAGGCCTTGAAGAACACCACGGACAGTCAGACTACGCTAACGAACGTTTTCACCGGCCGTCCTGCCCGAGGAATCATAAATCGGGCTATTAGAGAGCTGGGCCCAATTTCGGACAATCTTCCGGATTTTCCGCTCGCTGCCACAGCTTTGGGGCCGCTTCGCTCAAAAGCCGAGGCGGCAGGATCGGGTGACTTCACCCCACTGTGGTCCGGTCAAGCGGCGTGCCTTTCTCGCGAGCTTCCCGCGGCAAAGCTGACGAAGCAACTGGCGACAGAAACACTAGACAAGCTGAGATCGTTGTAGAAAGCCCATGGCGTGTGATTGGCGAATCGGCCATCCAAAATCATGCACCGGCGGCAAACGCGCTCGGATCGTATTGCGCTAGGAGGAAGTGTTATGCAAGCTATCACCTCCGCCACAGGCAATCCAACTCCGCCGGCTTTAACACTCTAATCATCTGCTCCGCACTAAAGCGCTTCGTCCGCATCAACTTCCTCTTTGGATTTGGTCGAAGATTAACAAACAGAATGGTTCGGAAATTCCAGGCTTATTGGAGACAAAGATTTTATAAAGGGGTTCGGTTACTCACGTTGGTAATGCGATAGGATTACTTTCGTTCCACCGTCACTGAGATCAAAACTTCAATCGCATTTTTAAGAAAACAACTGTTTGATCTGTTGTCGCTGTAGCGATTTGCATGGAGAGAGAAATCGCGGGCTCAAAGGTAGCACTACCTTCTTAACTTGTTACGCCACGCATGTGAAGACCTATGTTCCTCGAAGTTGGATCGTCCAAAACCGTTGTTTTGTAACCAGTCGTTGGTCTTACCGGAGGCACTTTTTTGAACTTACTCTTGCAGCACTTTATATCTCTGCCTTTCTCTGTACTTCCACCTCGAAAAACTCACTCGACGGAGATTGATTCGTTCGGGGCATCGCATAATATTCGACGCTGGTGGATGACACCGCTCCATGCGGTACTGATCGTCCTTTGCGCATTCGGCGGCATGGCCATTGCCCAGACTCGTCAATTCGTCATTACAAACAACTGTGCCGAAACTGTATGGGTCGCTGGCGCAGGCAATCCCACCCCTGTCTTCAACGGCTCGTCAGGAGGCCTGGAGCTTCCTGCCGGCGCGACCGTCACGACCTCACTGCCGACTCCGTGGGTCGGTGGCCGCTTTTGGGGACGTCGCCAGTGCACCTTTGACGCCAACGGAAAGGGCTCCTGCCAGACGGGCGACTGCGGCGGCCTTCAATGCCAGCACGCTGGAGCGGGCAACACAAGTCTCGCCGAGTTCACCCTTACCGGCTCCGCGACTGGAGCAGACAACTACGACATCAGCCTGGTAGATGGCTTCGACTTTCCCCTCTCCGTTCAACTCAACGATCCCAACCCTGCCCATGCGATCAACGCTGCGTGCCAGGTGGATCTGCGCAGCTCCTGCCCCGCTGGCCAGCAGATGCTCAACAGCGCCGGACAGATCGTCGGGTGCAAGAGTCTCTGCAGCAAGTTTGGAACGGCGAACTACTGCTGCGCGGGTCCCTACGCTTCACCGCAGGCCTGCAACAATGTGAATTGGGATACAAACTACCGCGGAGCCGTGCTCAAACAATCCTGTCCATCCGTCTACGGTTATGCCTTTGACGACGCGTCCAGCGACTTCAATGTAGTTCCTCTGCCCTCTTCGGGCTATCAGATTACGTTCTGCCCTGCGAAGACTGTTCCCAACTCAGATCCCTCGACCGTTCCTACGTTTACTATCACCTCGCATGAACCGAGCCAGACTGTAACACCCGGTGGCTCCGTCGCATACCACCTGAATGTAACCGCAAGCAGCACATTTACTGGCACCGTCAAGCTCTCCGCAGCGCATCTGCCGGGCAGCTGCACCTGGACGACGGTAGGCAAGGTGTCCTGCAGCAACAAGGGATCCTCTGCCTCATTCAGCGCGTCCAGCGTCAGTTTGGCACCGGGAGTAACCGTCCCCGTCACCCTGACTGTCAATACAACGACGACTCCATCTCCGATGTTGAGCACAGGAAATATCGAGGTCATTGGCCAGAGTGGCGCGCTCGAGAACGTCTGGGAGGGTTCGTTGACGGTGGCCAATCCCACAGCTCCCGACTATACCTTCAGCGTTACGCCAACATCTGCGAAGACCGTTCTGCCCGGAACGCCGGTGGTCTACACTGTCACGGCCACTCCAGTGAACGGCTTCACCGGCGTCGTCTCGATGAGCACCTCCGGTCTTCCTGCAACCTCCACCGCACCCACGTTGCCACAGTTCACTTTTACGGGTGACCCTACACCGCAATCGGCGACTATCACGATCGCTACCTCTGCCTCTGCCACAAAGCGAGCCTATTTTCCTTTATTCACCAGCTTTAGCACAAATAGCCTCCACGACGCTCAAGTCGCTCTAACAGTCTCATCCACAGTCCCTAGTCCGGATTTCACCGTCTCTGTGGCTCCTGCAATGAGCGCGATTCAAGCGGGAAACAGCGCGTCCTTCACGATTACAGCAACACCCGAGAACGGCTTTAGCTCGACGGTCGCTCTCAGTGCTGCCAGCCTTCCGGTTGGGGTGACGGCGACGTTTACGCCTGACTCGATTTCCGGAGCGGCAACCTCATCGCTAACCCTCGCCACCAGCGCCTCGACGTTGCCCGGAACCTATATTATTCCGGTCACCGCAACCTCTGGCTCGCTGAGCCATACCACGAACATCTCTCTCACGGTCAACGCGGCCGGCGTCCAGTTCACCGATCTTGACATCGGCGATCCGGGAACCGCTGGCACCTTCACAGCAAACGGAGGCACCTTCACGGTAGGCGGCAGCGGCAGCGACATCTTCGGCACTGTCGACCAGTTCAACTACGCCTACCAGCCGGCAACCGGCGACTTCACGGTCATCGCGCACGTTGCTACTCAGACCAATACTGACGTGTGGGCCAAGTCAGGCGTCATGATTCGCTCTACCACTGCAGACAATGCAGCCTTCGCCGCGGTCTTCGCTACCCCAGGGCACGGTGTCGCCATGATCGTTCGCACGGCCGATGGAGGAGGCACCACAGACCTGGGACAAGCACAGCAAAACGTCCCTGTGTGGGTCAAGCTCCAGCGCTCGGGCAATACGTTCTCTGGCTATGCGTCACCCGATGGCGTCAGTTGGACGCTCATCTCTACCAGGGATGTCGGTATGACCGGATCTGTCACCGCCGGGCTTGCCGTCACCTCGAAACGGGAGTCGACACTCAATATCTCAACCTTCGATAGCGTCACCATTCGATAGGAAAGAGAAATGATGAATCGTGCACGGCTGATTGCTTATACAGTCCTGTGCGTGGCCGGAACGATGGCCATGCACAGGATGCGATCTGCCCATTGATGACAGCAACTCACGCTGGCCGATGAATGCGTACCTTGTCGCAAGCCCACTGAAAATTAGATCTCCCCCCTACGATTGACGTGGTGAAACCTGTCGATTGTTCGTCCCTGAACGCTGAATGTAATCACTGAAAGGCACTGTAATGAAAAGAGCATCTCTTGTCTTATTGATGTTGTTGTCTCTGGGAGTCGGGGCGGCGCTGGCCGGACCCTGTCCTGCGCAGTTCCCAACATCGCGCGGCGACGGCATGATCGCTGGTGTAGCCGTTGCGGGCGGAACGCAGTATTACTTCAAAGATGCTCTGCTCAATGGCTTCGATTGCTTCGAGCAGTTGAGTTCCTGGTTTCCTTCCTATATCACCTCATCGAACGCGATAAATCCTGCCAAACAGACAGTCGATATGGCCTATACGACTGACGGCACGGCGACCTTCTCGAACGTGGTGGTACCGACTGCTGGCACCTACACGTTGACGATCCGCTATGCATTCGCCACCGGTCTTTTTCCAGGAGTTTTGAATCGGCCAGAGGGCATCCTGGTAAACGGCACCGTCATGACTTCGGACCTGAACTTCCCAGTCACCGGGAACTTCGATACTTTTAGTACCGTAAACATTGCGGTCCCCTTGAATGCAGGCCAAAACACCGTTCAAGTCTTCAACGTGGCAACTCAAAGTGTTTCGCGCCTCGATTCGATGACCGTCACCGCGGGCGGAAGCAATAGTTGCAGCGTCCTGCCTCTGGCTCCGGGCGGACTTAGCGCGGCGGAAGACTCCAACAATGCGATTGCACTGACCTGGAACGCCAGCGCGGCTCCCTCAGGATGCACGGTTGGGTACTACAACGTGTTCCGCGGAACCGCACCTGGATTTATTCCATCGGTCGCCAACCAGATCGCAACTGTCGTATCCGGCACGAAGTATGAAGATAGGACGGGAATGTGTCGGACTCCTTACTACTACGCAGTGCAAGCGGTGGATTTGGCGGGACTATCACTCACGTCGCCGCAGGCCAGCGCCTCAATCAGCGCCTGCCCGACAATTGGCAGTGCTCAGATCGATACAGGTGGTCCAGGGGTCGCTCCCTTTACTCCGGATGTAGACTTCGTGGGCGGTTCGATTCTTAGCCACAAGAACGTCATCGATCTCAGTGGTGTTACGAATGCTGCGCCAATGGTCGTGTATCAGGACGCACGCCAGGGGAACTTTACCTACACGCTTGCTGGCTTTGTCCCTGGATCGAGCCATACGGTAAGGCTACATTTTGCCGAAACCTTCTTCTCCACTGTCGGCTCCCGCACCTTCAATATCAGCATTAATGGAACGCAGGTGATGACAAATTTTGACATCTTCGCCGCGGCGGGCGCCAAGAACAAGGCAGTGATACAGGAGCTCACGGCAAATGCGGATTCCAACGGCACGTTCGTAGTTACGTTCACCTCGGTTGTCAACAGTTCTCTGCTGAGCGCGATCGAAATTAACTAGCATGCAGGGTAGATACAATTCAGCCAGATCGCGGCTTAGCCGCGATCTGGCTGACGATTTCTACTCGCTGCGACAGCAGCTCATGCGCCTCGATCTGCGTGGCGTTATGTGGCGGCGCTGATTGCACGGATTTCCAGGATCGACTAGACTCACTGAAGCAATACCACTCCCCGCTAGAGGTAATCATGCAACAATCATCTTGGACCACACCCGACTTCGAAGAAATCTCCCTCAACTGCGAAATCAACTCCTACGCGCCGGTCGAACTGTAAGCCGGACTGAGTGCGTATTAAAGTACTGGGGGCCGCCGCAGGTGGCGGCCTTCCTCAGTGGAATTGCGCCTGCGAAAACTGTTCTGCTCTGCGACGTGGCCCATCGCACAGCCAGTCCCGAACCCAGTCACAACTTGCTGTTACGGCTGACGAGAATGCCTGGTTTCTGATTAACGCATCGCCGGATCTTCGCGAGCAATTGAATCGCACGTCCGAAATGCATCCCGATCCCGCCAAGGGATCGCGCAACACACCTGTAGCAGGTGTCATTCTTACCAGCGCAGATCTCGACCATGTCCTGGGTTTGCTGTTGATGCGTGAATTTACGCCTGTTCGCATCTACGCATCCAACGCAGTCCGCAGCATCCTACAGTCAAATAGTTTTTTTCAGATGCTTGATCGTCTACCCGGGCAAAGCCGTTGGACAACCATAGAGCCTCAGGTAGGTTTTTCGTTGGGAGGGGGTGTAACGTGCACTCCAATTGCTTTACCTGGCACTTTTCCCAGTTATGTAGCAGAAAAGGAACGAATAGGTTTGGATGCTGCCAGAATAACGATGGGGCTGCTCTTTGAAACGTCTGACGGCAAACGCTTCGCATATCTTCCCGCCCTTGCTTCGGTGTCGTCTGCTCTGAAAGATCTGCTCTCGACCTGTTCGGTTCTCTTGGTGGATGGAACCTTCTGGACGGATAATGAGCTTCAGAGTATTCAGCCGGGAACACCATTGGCGCGCTCGATGGGGCACATGCCCATAAGCGGTGCTGATGGCTCACTCTCGATTCTTGGGGATCTTGCAGGGGTTCGCAGGATCTATACCCACATCAACAACACAAACCCCATCCTGAATGAAAGCAGTCTGGAGCGACGCGCAGTTCATGACGGGGGTTGGGAAGTGGCATGGGACGGATTGGAGATAACGGTATAGTGCAAGCCGAGCGGTTTTGATGGATAAGGCTACATTGCGGCAGCGCCTTCAGCATGTGGGCGAGACAATGTATCATCACCTGCACCCGTTTCATCTGCGCATGCACGCCGGTGAACTGACGCGCGGGCAGATGCAGGCTTGGGTTCTGAATCGCTACTACTATCAGAGCTGCATTCCGATTAAAGACGCCATTATCCTTTCGAAGTCCGATGATGCGGCCTTTCGCCGCGCGTGGCGCAAGCGCATCATCGACCACGATGGCGATGCGGGTGTTGGCGGAATTGAAAAGTGGCTGCAACTGGCCGAAGCCGCTGGGCTGGAGCGCGATTACGTCATCCGCGGACATGCCATTCTGCCTGGCGTGCGCTATGCGGTCGATGCCTATGTCAACCTCGTTCGCGAAGGTACATTGCTTGAAGCAGTCTCATCATCTTTGACCGAGCTCTTTGCCGGCAACCTCATCGCATTGCGTATGGATGCCCTCGCAAAATACTATCCCTGGCTGCAGCACGGCCTTGCCTATTTTCAAGGAAGGCTTACCCAGGCGCCCGAAGACGCCGCGTTTGCTTTTGAGTATGCGGCGGAGCACGCCACTACGCCTCAGATGCAGGCGCTCGTCATTCGTTCCCTCCAGCGAAAGTGCTCTCTCCTCTGGGCGCAACTGGATGCGCTCCAGTACTGCTACGTCGAACCGGGATCGATGCCCCCGCAACCTTTTATCTTCCAGCCCGAGGCGCAATGACCCATTCGCCACCTGACAGCAGAGTGCCATGCCTCGCAGTAGGCTGTCGTATTCGCGTGCTCTCTGCAGAGGAGACCATGCTGCTGGTTCCGGAAGGTGCTCTGCGGCTCAAGGGTGCGGCCAGTGAGATCATCGGCTTGATCGACAGAGAGCGGACGGTTGATGCGATCACGCTGCATCTGCAACAGTCCCACGCCGATGCAGACGCTAAACAGATTGATGCCGAGGTAAAGCAGTTTATAGAAAAGCTGCACAAGCGTAGCGTTCTCCTCTTCAGGTCGTAGATATCGATGGGCCCAGATATGACACAAACCGTCGTGCTCGGTAAGAACGCCTCGTTGCGTGGCCCACTTTCTCTTGTGGCGGAGGTCACACATCGATGCCCCCTGCACTGCGTCTATTGCTCTAATCCCATCGAGATGCAGTCAGCCGACCGTGAGCTATCCGCCGAAGAGTGGACCAGCGTTTTTCGTCAGGCCGCAGCGCTCGGCGTACTTCATCTGCACCTGACGGGCGGTGAGCCGCTAACCCGACCTGACCTCGAGACGCTCATTCTGGCCGGAAGGTCTTCTAGTCTTTACGTCAACATGATTACCTCGGGGCTCGGACTCAATGCTGAGCGGCTGCTCGCCCTTCAGGATGCAGGCCTTGAGCACATCCAACTCAGCCTGCAGGATGCAGATGAACGCAAGGCGAATGAGTTTGCCGGCGCTCGAGCGCACGCACATAAATTGAAGCTCGCCTCTCTCATCCAGCAGCGAGATATGGCTTTCACGGTCAACATCGTGGTGCATCGGGAGAACCTCGACCGCCTCGATGCGATGCTCGCTCTTGCGGAGTCGCTTGAGCCACAGAGAATTGAGATCGCCCATGTGCAGTACTACGGTTGGGCATTGAAGAACCGCGGCAGGCTAATGCCGACGCCGTTGCAGGTCGAAAGATCAGTACAACTCATCGCTGAGGCGCAATCGAGGTTGAGCGGACGCATCCAGTTGCAATCGGTCTTGCCTGATTATTACGCACGTTATCCCAAAGCCTGTGTCGCCGGATGGGGTCGCCAGATGATCCTCATCGACCCGGCAGGGACAGCCCTTCCTTGCCATGCCGCCGCCATTATTCCAGGGATGGAGTTCGATACGGTCCGTACTCATAGTCTGGATTGGATATGGCGCCACTCATTCGCCTTCAATCGCTTTCGTGGAGATAGCTGGATGAAAGATCCATGCAGTAACTGCGAACGCAAGGGAAGTGATTTCGGAGGATGCAGATGTCAGGCGTTCCAATTGACCGGCGAGGCCGCGAACACCGACCCGGCATGCAGCCTCAGCGAACGGCATGAAGTACTGGTTGCAATCACGCAAAAGGATCCAGATCCCGACCGGAGATGGGTCTATCGCATCCTTGCCGCCTCCTGAGTCCACTCTCACATAATCCCTCGCGCGGTAAGTAGTTGGGCCTTGGTCTGCGATCTGCATTTTACACGCAGATAGAGAAGTCTCATTGCATTTGTACAAATAGGGTTACAAATTGAGCTAAAGAGCAACCAAGTGGAGAATCATTCACCTACTGGGTATTTTTTTGAGAATGCTTGGTGACAATATTTTGACAATCTATTTGGAAAATCTTTCGTAATCGCATGCTAGATTAGTTTCACATTCAAATTTTGAGCGATTCGATAAGTGAATCGAATCGATGAAGGAGACAATAAAGAGCACGTACGGCAGACTCGAATTGTCGCTCTGTTGAAACAAGCGTATGCAATCTGCGCTACGAACTTTTCCACGAAAAGTTCACCTCCCCCTCCTCCCCATTAGTTCCTATTGAACAGCCGTAGGAAACCCCTTGGCTTCTACCTACCCCTTCGTACGGCAGAGCTGTCTCCAGGCGAAGAGCTTTTAGTGGCCCCGGTTGAGTTGAACTCAATCGAAAGACAGTGTAGTGCGATATTTATCGCTCGAGCGCTCGTTTTCCAGCAGCCTATTTATTCTCGATCTTAAGACAGAAAGGCCGGAATTTTACAGCACCGTCGTTGTTAATGCTTTTGTTAGCAGAATACCCACTTATTCAGAGTAAGAGCGAAAAGGATGTAGAGAGCATCATCTATCCAGTATTTGGGCTTAGTACTTTTATGAAGATACCTTTCACATTTTCACTCTGTTTCATTGCGGCCCCTCTTGTGGCTCAGGTCAACACGGGTGAACTTCGTCTTAAGGTCATCGATTCCACGGAAATTGGCATCAAGGCCACTGTCGCTCTTTCCAGCGAAGCCAACCAATATTTCAGTGAGTTCACCACTGACGCGGACGGCACGGCCGAAATCACAACTCTGTCTTATGGCGTCTATAGGTTGAACATCGAAAAGCAAGGTTTCTCCTCCATCTCAACGACGTTGGAGATAAGGTCTGCGATTCCGGTCAAACGCACTCTCCAACTCGCCATCGCTCCAATCAACACCGTCGTCCAGGTGACCGATGCGGGCACCCTCCTCGATCCAAATCGTCCCTCATCCATCATGCAGATCGGTTCTGCGCAGATTGAAGATCGAGTAGCTTCGCTTCCTGGGCGCTCCGTGCAGGACCTTGTCAGCTCGCAACCCGGCTGGCTCTATGAGGGAAATGCCGTCCTGCATCCACGCGGCTCTGAGTACCAGACCCAGCTCGTAGTTGATGGCATTCCTCTCACCGACAACCGCTCCCCGGGCTTCGGTCCCGAGATCGAAGCCGACGACCTCGACTCTATCAGCATCTATACCGCCGGCATTCCCGCTGAGTACGGAAGAAAATTAGGGGGCGTTGTCGAACTCAACACCCGCCGCGAAGCTCAGGCCGGTCTGCACGGCCAATCGGTCTTGGGCGGTGGGAGTTATGACACACTCCAGTCCTTCGGACAATTGCAGGACACTTGGGGCAAAAACATGTTATTAGCAAGCGCCTCCGGCAGCGGGACCAGCCATTACCTCAACCCAGTCGTACCGGAGAACTTCACCAACAAGGGCACTACGGCAGACTTCGCCCTCAAGTACGAGCGGGACTTCACGCCTAGCGATCGCCTCACTGTAGGCGTCCGCCATGAGTTCTCGCGCTTCGAGATCCCCAACGAATTTTTGCAGGAGCAGGCCGGGCAGATCCAGAACGGCGACAACTTCGAGACTATCGGCACCGTCAGCTACCAGCACATCTTCTCGCCCAACTTGCTCACCAACCTTGCCGGGATGGTCCGCGATAACGCGAACGACCTCTACTCCAATCCATTATCGACGCCAATCATCGCGTTTCAGAAAAACAGCTTTCGCGAAGGCTACTTTAAGGGCGTGGTCTCGTTTCACCACGGAATTCAGGAGTTCAAAGCCGGTATCGAGTCCGATGCGACCTTCCTCCACGAAAACTTCAACTATTCCATCGCCGATCCAAGTCAGTTCGATGACGACACTCCGATAACCTCACCCCCATTTATCCAGAGCAGGCCCGACCTGGAGCAAGGTGCCTTCGTCGAAGACCTCGTTCGTCTTGGAAGATGGACTGTCAGTGCGGGCATCCGCTGGGACCACTACCAGTTACTGCTCAACCAAAATGCCTTTAGCCCCCGCTTTTCAATCGGCCGATATTTGCCTTTGCTGAACACCGCCCTGCACTTCTCGTTCGACCGCATCTTCCAGACGCCCTCTAACGAGAACATCCTTATCTCCAGCTCAGGCTACATCCAATCCCTAAGCCCAGAGGTCTTGAAGCTACAGGTTAAACCCTCCGTCGGTAGTTACTACGAAGGTGGTTCGAGCAGCTCACTTGCGGAGAAGCTACGGCTCGATGTCGACTTTTACCGTCGCGAGGTGCGCAACCACGGGGACGATGACCAGCTCCTGAATACCGGCGTCAGTTACCCTATCGCCTTCGACAAAGCAGTTATCTATGGAGCCGAAGGCAAACTCAGTCTGGTGCGTCCCGGCAAGCTTAGCGGCTACCTCAGCTACTCGTACATGGTCAGCAACGTCTGGTTTCCGGTTACTGGCGGGCTTTTCCTCGGCGACGACGTTGGCGCCGCGCTCAGCCAGCTCAGCGGCCACTTCCCCGACTCGCAGGATCAGCGCAACACCGTCCGGACGCGCTTCCAATATCAAGTTACGCCACGCATCTGGTTGGCCACGGGACTTCTCTCGGGTTCTGGCCTTCCCTTCGAGTTTGAAGGCGAGCAGTCTGATGCCCTCGCTCAGTACGGGGCCGCCGTGGTTAGCCGGCTCAACTTCGACCGTGGCCGTGTCGACCCCTCTTTGTCCATCCAAGCCTCTCTCGGAGTAGATATTTACAAGGGCGAAAAAATCAATTCACGCTTTCAGGTCGACGGTGACAATCTGAACCACCGTCTCAACATCATCGACTTCGGCGGTCTCTTCTCCGGCAATGCCATTGGGCCTGCACGAAGCTACGCCCTTCGCCTTAACGCCAGCTTTTAGCTAAGCCGACCGAAGGGTTCTTCTGTCGGCTTAGCCTTCAATGGCGCTCAATCAAAGACCGTCACACGCTTCATCGGAGGAAATTTTGCGAATTCCATCGCTCGCACGCGCTCTCTTTCTCAATCTTATTGGTCTACTCTGGGTTTCTACGGCGCTTGCCCAGACTGATATCACTACCTGGCAAGTCGACACCAAGCACACAGGCGTGAACGCGAATGAGACCATTCTCACCCCTTCGTTCGTTCACACCAGTGGCAATCTCATTCCTCTTTTTTCCGAGAAAGTGGACGGGCAGGTCTTTGCGCAACCGCTTTATCTGAGCGGTACGACGAGCAGCAAGCTTCCGGGAGGTTGGGCGGATGGCCAGACGCACAATAATATCGTCTTCGTTGTCACGGAGAATGCGACGCTGTATGCCTTCGACGCTGATCAAGACCCAAAGTACGCGAAGGGCCATGGGACCTCCAATCCAATCTGGATGTTGCACCTCGTTCCGACGGGTAACACAACGGCGGTACCTATTCCACAGATAGACACCGATTCCGCGCCGGACATCAGGCCTCTCTTTGGCAATACGGCAACTCCGGCAATTGATCCAATGCAGGGGATTATCTATGTGGTATCCGCACTCAAAGACACCGGAACTCTTCCAGCCTCGCATCCCTACGAGCAACTGCTTTGGGCTATCGATGTTAAGTCTGGCCAACCGGTGAATGGCAGCCCCGTCGTGATCAACCCTCAGTTTAACGGTGCCTTTCCCGGAGACAATCGCACTCCATGCAGTCAGACGAGCCAGGTTCCTAATACACCGAGCAGCAACGGTTGCGAAAATGATAATGAACCGGCCGCTCCAGCTGGAACCATCCCCTTCTATCCTCTTCATTCGCACCTTCGGTCGGCGCTAATGCTGGACAATTTTAATGGCCATAACACTTTGTATCTGGCCTACGCATCGCACAGCGATGGACAGCCGTACTCGGGTTTCGTTGTGGGATACAACGCGACTACGTTGCAGCAAACGACTGAGTTTACGACAACCCCAGATAACACCTTTGAGGCGGGAATCTGGATGGGGGGTGCTAGTCCCGCTATCGATCCTGCATTAAATAAGATGTACGTCATTACCGGCAATGGCGGTAACTGGGACAACAAAAATTCGGCGAATCAACCCTTGCCCCCGATGGGTACGGATAGTCAGGGGAACGTATTTTCGCAGGGAACCAATTGGCCGATGAGCGTGGTCGCATTCGATACGACCTCAGCTGGAACAGTATCGTACCGCGGTCGAAATGAACTGCAGGTTCCCTTCGCTGATACGAGTGTATGGTTTACGCCTGCGCAGTGGGACTCATTCAACAATGGAGATCAGGACCTAGGCGCGGGCGGACCGCTGCTCTTCGACACACCCGCTCCGGATGGCAGTACAAAGCAGTTGCTGATCGGTGGGGGCAAAGCCGGTGTGATGTACGTCCTGGATCGTACGAATCTCGGTGGTATAGACACGTCGCAGGGCGGCGCGCTCAGCAGTAGTCTTGGAGTTGATTTCCAGGACAATAACGTCGTGCAAGAGATCGTCTTTCCAAGCGGAACAGGCTTCTTCAATACCCCCTCTTTTTTCAATAATCGCATCTACTTTTCGGGAGGCACCTCGGGCGCTCGATCACGTGCAGTTGGCTTCAATCAAACCACGAATACCTACGTTTCCAGCACCGAGGATGCCTCGCCAGAGGGCCCCGTTGACAAGAACGCCGGAGTATTTATCTCCGCGAACGGCACTAGCAACGGCCTGGTTTGGCAGACCACCAACGGCATACGTGCCTGGGATGCAGGTAACTTAGCTCAGGGTGCTATCTTCTCGCAAACTAACATCAACACAGACGATGGATCACAAAATACCTGCGTTACGCCAACATTTTCGCTGCCGGTTGTGTCGGGCGGAAAGGTGTATTTCACCTGCTATCAAAATCCCACCACGACCGGAAGCGTCACGATCAACGGAACTACTACATCGTTCGTGCAGCCATCGGACAATAAGCCAGGATATCTCTTCGTTTACGGCTCAGCCCCGGTTGCGCCAGGTGCTCCGACACAAGTGCCGCTGAATGTCTCTGCGCAGGCTGATTCTGAATCGCAGATTACGGTGACCTGGACTGACCCGGATAGCGGTCAGCCGACTGCGCACACCGGTTTTGATGTTTTTCGCGCAAACTGTGCCGCCTGTACTGCTATTCAAATCGCCAAGAACACAGCCAACTTAGATTTTATTGATAACGGCCTTGAGACCGGTGCGAACGGCCAACCGTTTACGGCGAATTTGAGCCCGAATACGACTTATTTCTATACAGTCGTTGCAACCAATTCGGCCGGCTCTTCAAACGTGAGCAATATTGCTTCTGCGACCACCTTCCAGCAATATTCCGAACCTGGGTTGGTTGCATACTGGCCGATGGACGAGGGGCTTCAGCAGACAGCAAATGCGACTAGCTCGGCGGATTTCACCGGAAACGGCCACACTGCGGTGAAGGATCTTAGCCAGGGGTCGAATGAGATTGAATCTAGCCCCGGCGGCTATGTTGGAGGATCCTGGAATTATCACGGGACCACAGTCATCGACCGGCTCGTCGTAAAAAACAGTTCTGATCTGCAGTTCACCGCGAGCCAGAGCTATAGCCTCATCGCTTGGGTCAACCCGACAACGGTGCAGGGCTTCGGCGGCCCGTCAGGCAACGGTCTTGACGGTGCTTCGATCGTCGTGAAGTCAAGAGACCAGGGTAACGAATACGGTCTTTGGATCAACGCCAACGGACAGTGGGAGGCACGCAGTGGTACTCCGGGTGCTACTGGGACAATCATAGCGGGCACAGCGGCAGCGGCCGGAGTTTGGACACAGGTGGCGCTCGTACAAGACGGCCCTAACAACAAGCGATACCTTTATGTAAACGGTCAGCTTGCCGGGCAGGGAACAGCGAAGGACGCCAACGGAGGCGGAGACCTATGGTTCGGCCAACAAAATCTTTTTCCAAACAGCCCCACTGACCAGACTTCTACCGACGGATTCCAAGGCTTCATCGACGAGGTTCGCATTTACAATACCGCCGTTACTTCGGCGCAACTCTTGAATGAGTTTTCGGATCCTGTCTACCAGGCTATTTCTCTTCAGACTCACGCGGGGACGCCGGTAGGCATTTCGCTCTACCCGTTTGGACCGGCCGGATCCCCTTCTACTGAGGCGCGTGTCGCTCCAAACCAGACCTACACGCTTCAACTAAACTTCGCCCAGCCACTTTCAGTGAAACCCGCAGCCGTACTCAACGCTCAGCCTGGGTCGACTCAACAGGTGCAGGGAAGCGTAAGTTCAGTCACACTCGACTCAATTGGATCCGTCGTTACCGTAACACTTGCGAATGTGGCAAACGCTCAGGCGCTGCAGTTGCATTTGACCGGCCTCACCAGTGAGGCATCGCAGAATGCAACCTACGATCTTCCTTTCAATGTTCTTGAGGGAGATGTCACTGGCGATCACGTAGTCGATTCAGCCGATGCGAACGCAATCACGAATCTGATCGCGAACAAGAACAACAATCCGATCACCACGATTACCTCTGCCAACGCACAATTCGATCTAGACCTCGATGGCGTTGTGAATGCAGCGGACGCAACCAAGGCAAACAGCTTGGTCGGACAAAGCCTGCCCGTGCAGACAGACGCGAATGTAGCGTTGTTCAAACACACGAGCGCCTCGAGCTCCAATGGGGGCAACATAGCCGCAAACGCGGTAGATAACGACTTGACCACCAGATGGGAGAGCCAGCAGGGAGTGGATCCTCAGTCACTCGTCATCGCTCTGAATAACTCTGCCAATATCCACACCATTGTTCTGGACTGGGAGAATGCTGCTGGAGCCAATTATGTGCTTCAGACAAGCAATGATCCTTCGGTTATCCCCGAAGCGGCCACACCCGACTGCAGCGCGGCCAACACTCAATGGACGACTGTCGTGACCGTTACGGGCAATACAAACGGAGGCATCAAAACGTACCCCGGCTTGAATGCGAATGGCCGCTTTGTTCGCATGTGCGGCACGAAACGGACGACAACCTTTGGCTATTCGTTGTTTGACTTCGAGGTCATCGGGTCCTTTGGTGCTGCAACCCAAACACCGCCAGTCATTACAAGTGCTACCACTGCGACGGCGACGGAAGGACAGACTTTCAGCTATACCATCACCTCTAACCAGGCCGGTACCACCTTCAGTACCAGCCCTCTGCCTACAGCCCTGAGCCTTACTGGCGCAGTCATTTCGGGTACGCCAACGGTCACCGGAAGCTTTCCCATCACATTGACTGCAACCAACTCCACCGGTCAGTCAAGCACGGCAACACTGACGCTGACTGTCAACGCTCCTACACCAGTCATCACAAGTGCTACCACTGCGCTGGCAACGGAAGGACAGACTTTCAGCTATACCATCACCTCTAACCAGGCGGGTACCACCTTCAGTACCAGCCCTCTGCCTACCGGCCTGAGCCTTACTGGCGCAGTCATTTCGGGTACACCAACGGTCACCGGTAGCTTCCCCATCACATTGTCTGCCACCAACTCCACCGGTCAGACAGGCACGGCAACATTGAGCCTGACCATCAGCAACGCCGTTCCGGTCTTGCCGGCTGCACCCACCAATCTGACACCGACTGCGGTTTCGTCAAGCCAGATCAACCTGAGTTGGACGGCAAGCACCACACAGGGAGTTACGTACTCCGTCTTCCGGAGTACCACCTCTGGCTTTACTCCCACCGCGGCCAATCAGATCGCACAAGGTCTGACAACCACCACCGATTCAGACATGGGCCTCACCGCCTCTACGACATACTTTTATGTGGTACAAGCAGTCAACGGTACCGGCTCTGCATCATCACTCCAGGCCTCACAGCAGACGTTGTCCGCTTCAGGATTGACGGAAGTCATTGCGATCAACGCGGGTAGTGCCACCGCAGTGCCCGACTCTGCCAACAACGCAACCTTCGTCGCTGATACGGACTTTGTTGGTGGCAACAATGATGTTACAAACCATGCCATCACCATACCTTCTGCGATCGCAAGTAGAGCTGCGCCCGCTGCAGTGTATGCAGATGCCCATCAAGGCGGTGTCACGTACACCATCCCCAACCTGTCAGCAGGCAACACCTACACGGTGGTCTTGCACTTTGCTGAATTGTTCTTTACCACACCAAACTCTCGCCTGTTCAACGTGTCGATCAACGGAACACAGGTGTTGACGAACTTCGATATCGTTGCGGCTGCCGGAAACGCTGGCTTCTCGGCCGCTGTCCAGACTATTCCCAACATCACTCCTGTGAACGGTCAGATTATCATCGCCTTCACTAATGGCGCGAAGGATCAGCCAATGGTGAACGGCATCGAAATTCAGACCGGAGGACCGGCCACACCGTCCGCGCCAACAGCCCTGCAAGTCGCAACGGGTTCGTCAAGCGCGGTCAATCTGAGTTGGACAGCGAGCGTCAGTTCCGGAGTTACGTACACGGTCTTCCGGAGTACCACCGCGGGTTTCGTACCGTCTGCGACTACCCGGATCGCAAATAACCTTACAACGACCAGCTTCTCCGATACGAGTCTCACCCCTTCGACCATGTACTACTACGTAGTCGAAGCGGCGAACGGCGCCGGAGTGCTTTCACCGCCTTCGCAGCAGGTTTCCACATCAACTGCAGCTGCCTCTACGGATGTGATTGCGATCAATGCCGGCAGCTCGACCGTAGTAGGCAGCTTCATCGGCGATACCGACTTTGTCGGCGGCAACGATGATGCTCCAGGCCATGCCATCACCATACCAGCTGCGATCGCAAGTATAGCTGCGCCCGCTGCGGTGTATGCGGATGCTCACCAGGGGGGCGTTACTTACACTATCCCCAACCTGTCGGCCACCAGAACCTACACGGTGGTCCTCCACTTCGCTGAACTCTTCTTCACAACGGCGAACTCTCGACAGTTCAATGTATCGATCAATGGAACTCAGATGCTGACGAACTTTGATATCGTTGCGGCTGCCGGAAATGCCAGCTTCACCGCGGTCGTTCAGAGCTTCGCGAACATCACACCCGTCAACGGCCAGATTGTCATTGCTTTCTTCAACGGTGCGCACGACCAGCCTATGGTGAACGGCATTGAGATCAAATAGCCACTAACCACCAAACAGGTCAGAGGGTCTGCTGGAGCAATCCGTGCAGGCCCTCGAATAAACTTTGTAGAAAGCTCAACGTTCGCAAAGGAATCAATGTTCTCTCTCTATAATCGGTCGCGATATCAGGGGCTTTTGCCAGCCTCTGCCTTGATGCTCTCCCTATCGCTGGTAAGCGGTAGCTTGCTGGCCCAGACCATCTCCAGCAGGAAAGAAGAGGCGGGGGCACCTGTCGGCGTCACTAAAGCTTCAATGGCCGTGACCGATTCGTATGTAGATTATTTGAAAGCGTTCGAGCTTGCAGAGACTGGTAGTAAATCGGCGGCGTTCCAGTTATTGGCAGAAAGCCTGCGCTCGCAACCTCATAATTTAGAGGCTTCGCGTTTGGCTTTTCGCCTCCTTACCGAACAGCGAGCCAATAGTGCGTTAAGACTTCAAGGCCATACAGGAGTGATGACGTCAGCCAGTTACAGCCCCGATGGGACCAGGATACTGACCACCTCGACAGACAAGACAGCCCGAGTTTGGGATTCTCACACCGGACTCCAACTGATTCCATCGCTGGATCATGACGATGAAGTGGTCACGGGAGTCTTCAGTCGTGACGGAAAAAAAATCGCGACAGGTACGGACGGCGGCAAGATCGCGATTTGGGATGCCAACACCGGCAAAAGACTAATCTCCTCCATAGAATTGACCGGTTCTGCATGGTCTGTGAGCTTCAGTCCAGATGGAAAGATTATTGCAGCGGCATCAGAAGCGGGGAAAGCCCGTACATGGGATGCAGCAACCGGCAAGCCTCTGTCTCCTCTCATCGAGTATCACGAGTCAGCCTATCGAGTCAGTTTTAGCAATGATGGAAGATTAATTTTGATAGCAAACGGAGACAACTACGCCGACCTCCGCGATCCACGTACAGGAGTGCGCACCTCGAGACTGCGCCGTAACAATGATATTTACAGCGCTCAGTACAGCCCTGATGACAAGAGGATTGTTACCGCGTGTGCAGACTCTACGGCAGAGATATGGGACGCGCAGAGCGGGACTCCAACAGGTGTTGTCATGAGTCATGGATTCGGGGTAGCATCTGCAGAATTTAATAGCGATGCTTCGCTCGTCGTCACTGCATCCAAAGACCACACTGCGCGAATATGGAATGCAAACAGCGGTAAGTTGATGGTCGCTCCTCTGCAGCATCCAGCTCCTGTTGGTCGGGCATCATTCAGTCTCGATAGTAGGCTGGTCGCAACGGTTGCTGGAGATAAGGCGGTGAGACTTTGGGATACACTCTCGGGCGATCAAGTTCTGCTTCCGATCGTTGTACCGACAGGATCTCCCTACTTCTCATTTAGCCCAGACGGATTATCTCTGTTGATCGCTGGCGGCTCGTCTGGCTGGGTTCTCGATCTACCTCCAAACGACGAGGCCCCCTCCTGGCTTGCTGATCTTCTCGACTTTGCATCCACACTGAATAACTTTGATCAAGCCCAGAAACCAGATCTTGTCAGGATGGAAGTTATCCGGGCTCGACTGAGCAGCTCGAAGGCCAGCGATCAATGGACACTCTTTGGCAAATGGTACTTTGCGGATATAACTCAGCGACCCATTTCGCCATGGAGCCATGTGACTCTTGAGAGTTATGTCAACTTACTGATCGCAAAGGGCGATCGTTCCTCGCTCGAATACGCTAAAGCTCTCTCGCGTCCCTTTCCGAGTTGGTTAGCTAAAGTGAATTCGTCGCTTGTAAAACTCCCACCCGAACAGCCTTAGTCGTCAAGGCGTGTATCCTGTGCTCAACATCAGAAACTCGGCGATGGGTTTGATCCCGAGACCACCTTGGGCCCTATCCAGAACCGCCCCCCCGGTTCGCTCGCATGCAAAGAACATGGCAAGAGATTCAAGAGGCGAAGGCTCCGATCCTCTATCAAAAGGAAGTTCCATCGGAGGGTGCTGGCATGTTTTTTCCCGTCACACTCCTAGACAATCCGCCTGCGGAAGCGGCTTACGTAATCCGAGAAAACTTTGGACCATTGCGGGCCGTTATCAAGTACCAGGACCTCGACGAAGCCGTCCGGCTGGCCACCTGGTTCGAAGTTAGCCTCGCGAAGCTCTCCCGCAAGTCCGACACGGCTGCGGCGATCCGCTACGCCCTCTCGCGCTGGCGGGCCCTCACACGTCGACGATGGCCAACTCGAGATCGACAACAACGCCGCCG